>QKFE01000358.1 GCA_003252225.1 Kiritimatiellales bacterium
AGGAATTTAAAGGGCGCGAATTTAATACCGATCAGCCGGGCAAGTTTATCTATTCTGAGGACTATGTTTTCCAAGGCGGAAGCCACAGCGACACCTTGCAGATACTGCCATACGACAAAATGCGGGAGCTTTTAAAGGCGGGCTCCCTGCCGCGTGATTTTGGAAAAGGCCCCGATCACTATGCAAGCTTTCTGCTGGCCTGCCGGGGAGATACGAAGACACAGTCGCCCTTTTCGGTTTCCGGACCGCTATCGCAGATGCTGGCTTTGGGCTGTATTTCGCAGCGGCTGGGCGGCATCCTCGAGTTTGATCGCAAAACGCGGCAGATCACGAATAACGAACAGGCGAACAGCCTGCTGAAAGATACTCCGCGCAAAGGGTGGGAGCAGTATTATTCTCTGTAGCGGGAAGAACTTCTCGTTCTCCCGTTCAATCAGATTGGAATTGCGATTAGGAGTAAGATTAAGATTAGGATTATTTTATCAGTTGAACCGCGCCCGCAGTTCAGTTAATCGACTTTCAACGATCTGTTTATCGCCAGAGACCCCGATGGAGTCGGCCCATTCGGCGGCTGCATCGGGGGATATCCGGAACCACTCCGCAGTCAGTGCTGTGAGTGCATTTGAGCGGGTGTTTTCCGGAAGCTCCTGCTGCATGATCCAATCCGCGCAGTGCGGCGGATTCTGTTTAGCCCATTCAGTTGTGAGTGCGTTGATCAGTCGTGATTCGGTCAGTGATTTTGTTTCAACCAGCTTTGCTGCTTCCGCCGGGTTTTGAGAGGCCATGTAATACGCGACCGATTCCCACGTCGATCGATCCGGAGGCTCCGGCAACTGGTTGAGGTATTCAACCGCAGCGGCGGCATCCGTTTGCGCCCACTCTGCGGCGACAACACCGGCCCATTTCATTTTCCCGGTATTTCCCATTTCAAGGCCGTTGATCCAGTTCACTGCCGATTGCGGATTTTGAGCCGCCCACGATTGCAGAGTGCGCGTAAACTGTTCATTATAACGCCGGGAAAAATCACCGTCGATTTGCGTTAGTTCTAAAACGATGTCCATCCACGCAACAATACCTTCTGTGCGCCACGCATCATAACCGCCCATGCCGCCTGCAACGTCCGGCGCCAGTGCCATTTTAAGATCACTGTCATCGGAAAGCCGACTGAAATATTCATACGCCGCGTTCGGATTCTGTTTCAGCATTTCGCGAAGGGCAGAGCGAATACGCTCCTGCTGGAGCGGACTGGTCAGTTGTTCGGCCAGTCTCAACGCGGTAACGGGATCGACCTTCGCCATCTGTTCAATCACCACCGCTTTTAAAAGATCGTTATCCGGGTGGTTTGTCAGAATAAATTCAAGTGCGTCAAACGGATCATTGACCGACCAGTTAAAAACGGCTGCACGCAAAAACAGCCCGGATTCATCAAGCGGATTTTCTGTCATCCATTTTGCTGCCGCGCCGGGATCATTTTGAAACCACACATCGCCCAGTTGTTTTAACGCCAGCGAAACATCAATCGTTCGATTGGTTGAATTGACCGAAAGCCATTCCGAAAATTCAACGGGATCCGTTTCCGCCCAGCCGACATAAACCGACCGTTCCGCCTGCCATCCGTCATTGGGGTCGGAAAGTCCGCCGGCCCATTCCAGTGCTGCCAACGGATCGCTTGCCGCCCAGATTTTTGCCACCAGTTCGATGGCACGAATCCGCAAATCATTTTTACCCGCCGAATCCTGTTCCAAAGAATCCGCCCATGCCGCTGCATCCGTCGGATTCAATCGCGTCCAATTCGCCAGCTCTTCAAGCATCAAAGCCCGTTTGGATGGACTCGGCTCGTGCGAATTAAGCCGGATCAGTTCATTGCGGAAAGGTTGCTCTGCACTCAATTTATTTACAGTCGTATCAACAGGCCGCGCATCCGTATTCGGTTGGAAAGATAAATTTTGCTCGGCGGCGGGTTGGATGAGGGGAGGGGCGCGGGGAGGGGAGTTTTCTGCTTTCCGAATGGAAAAAAACAGAAGCAAAAGCAGGGCTCCGGCTGTCAATCCCGCCCTAATCAAAACCAATGCGTTTTGTTTTGCCATACAACACCTCTTAATCGCGCCGCACAACAGGGCTGTGCGGCGCGACTGAAGGATTTCGTTTAGCGGAATAATACCGTCGAAGGAATCAGCTGTTTGGAGATTCCCGGCCCTTCCCAGTAAACTTGCAGCACATTGCCGCCGGTCTTTTCAAAGAACTCGACCGTGATGGCATGCTTGCCGGCCTGAAGCTCAATGCTTCCGGAAATTTCCCGGTTCCAATGAAGCCCGTCGTTATCAATCACTTCCGTGTTGCCGATGAAGAGTTTACTTCCGTCATCCGACAGCGTGTAAAACGTATACGTTCCGGTCGCAGGAATCTGAATGTAGCCCGTGAATACCAAGCCGTAGTAATCCGCGCTCAATGCCGGAGTCAGATCAAACTGGCTTGTTGTTCCGCTGGTAACCGGAGTAAGGGCGCTGAAGTTCGGGAGAAGATCCCACGTGCCTTCATAATAACTGTAGTTAATGCCCTCAACCGTATTGGCCGGATTTTCGGGAACGCGCCCCGAACTGGTTGTTCCGAGGGTTACCACTTTTGAAATCTCATCGATCCGGCTCGCCCAGTTTCCGCCTTGTGCAGTCATCCAGACATACCAGGTGTATTCTCCGGCGGCGGCGTTTGCGGGAACTGCGACGCTGGCGCTCACGCTGCCGCTGCCTGCTCCGACATACAGATTTTCGCTTCCGATCAACAGCCAATCTGAATTTCTGCGGAGATTGACAACAATGCGGATACTTTGTGATGCCGTGTAGTCAACAGTAACAGATCCGGTTGCCCCGGCTGAAATGTCGCTTCCGTTAACTGCGATAAGATCATCGATGGACGGTTGACTGACATCCAGTGTAACCACCTTTGAAATCTCATCAACCCGGCTCGCCCAGTTTCCGCCTTGCGGAGCCATCCAGACATACCACGTGTATTCTCCGGCAACGGCATCGGTCGGAACGGCAACGCTCGCACTGACGTTTCCACTGCCCGCATTCACATTCAGATCCTGAGAACCGATCAGCAACCAATCTGCCTTTCTTCGCAGGTTTACAACGATGCGACTGGCCTGTGATGCGGTGTAATTCACGGTAACCGAACCGGTAGCGCCTGCTGAAATTTCACCGCCGTTGACGGCGGTCAGGTCATTCACGGTTGTTCCGGTGTCGTTAACCACAAACTTATTCCAGAATTCGGTTACGGTTCCGGCGTTCGGGATTTCAAGAATCCACCAGTTTTCGACGCAATCCGAATAATCAAGTCCGCCGCTTCCAATATGCGGCCAGTCTTCAACGCCAGCTCCGTCGGTAACCCGCTTTGCTTCCGTCCAAAGCTGCTTGGCTTTGGCGTTGGGCGAATTCAGTGCGGCCTGTAGAAACGATTTATCGGTTGTTTTGTAACCGGGCGTATCTGGGTATGCGGGATCTCCGTATTGCGGGTCTTTGTTCCCATCATCAATGCGCTGCCAGGTGGCCTTGCTTTGTACGTAGCTGAGATCACTCGGGGTGGTTTTGTCGATGTTCCACTGACTATGCTGAACCACAATCACGTTGGCTTTCACCGTTGACGCTGCAACGCCGTCGTTAAGCAGTGCGGCAATCCAGTCGGCGGTGATGTTGGATTGACCGGCTTCCTGCACCCAGACTTTCCCGCCGTTTTGCAAAATGGGCTTCACTTTATTTTTGATCCGCGTGACGGAACCCGACCAGTCCGCTTTGGCGTCGGTCCAGTTGCCTGTGCCGAAAGCCATGTTAAAGAGGGCATCGGAATCAATAAATTTTCCATAGCCCTGTGTTCCAATGGCTCCTTGCACCGCATAGAAGTTCACATCCTGATAGTCCGTGTGCGCAAGTATGCTGCCTAGCGCAGCCTGCGCCTGAATATCATCCGGGTCGGGTGCACTGTCAAACTGGGCGACCAGAATGTCTTTCGTTTTATTGAATGTTGCCCGTGCCATGACGGACGGTGCGGCAATGCCGAGGCATAGGGCCGCAATTAGGTATTTCTTATGGTTCATCACTTGCTCCTTTTTTCTTTTTAACCGACAAAAAAGAGGGTCGGTTTTCCTCTGTTCCGGATTCGCGGGGTAACCGCATCAGAACATTCGCGGCTGTAGGCCGTCAGCAAGACGCCAGAAGCCGCACGATGGAATGAGGCTTTAATCGTGCTGAACGTTTTGAGGCGATTGATGCGAACCGGGCTCTACGAAGAGGTTGGTGAAAATAAGCAGGGTTTATGTGCGCTGCGGACGGCAGGACGTTCGTATGGAATCCGTGTTTTCATGTTTCATCTCCACTCTTTTATTTGTTGTGCCCGGGCACTGCGGAGTTGCTGATGTCTGCACAGCTGACTTCGCAATCCCGATGCCGAAACATAACTCTCTTTTATTCATCATCCGTCTCTCTGAATATATTTGATGCGGCATTTAATGTGCGTCTTTTGTCCAAGGAGGTTCGCAAAAAAAACGGCGCATTACGAAAAATCCGTAATGCGCCAGTTCAGTTATCTGCGATCCAAGAGGATGACTGATTGGAAGGGGTCAAGAGCGTGTGAAAATTGATTCCCTCCGGTACCTCATGGATTCAGCTTAAGTTTGCCGGGTAAATAACAGGGAGTGCTTATTGTGTTTCCACGGTGAATTTTTCCCATGCGCCGATGGCTGTACGGTTCGCAACCAAAGGCGGCACTGTTCCATTCAGCGCCGCGTCGGCACAGACATATTTGCTGTTGCCGTTGGCTTTCAATGAAACGGTTCCATCGGAGTTGGCGATCCATGTGAACTTTTCCCATGCACCGATGGCGGTGCGATTGGCGGCCAGTTTCCAGTTGGCGGCATCCAGATATTTGTCAGCACAGACATACTTGTTGTTTGCATTTGCTTTCAAAGCGATCAGCCCGCCGCCCGCATCGACCACAACAAACTTTTCCCACGCACCAACCGCAGTGCGGTTTGCCGCGAGATTCCAGTTCGTTGCATCAAGATATTTATCGGCGCAGACATATTTCCCATTCACTTTTGCCTTCAGTGCAATCGTGCTTCCAATCGGTGCACCGGAATTATTACCGGTGTCGTTAACCACAAACATATTCCAGAACTCGGAAGCATTCCATGCCCCGTTAACCTCAAAAATCCACCAGTTTTCTACACAGTCCGAAAAGTCGACACCTCCCTGAGAAATCGGTGGCCACGAATCAGTAACTTTATCATCAATGATCCGCTTAGCTTCCGCCCATAGGGCACGAGCCTGCGCATTCGGGTTTGACGCATCTAATGCATCAATCATCAATGATGTATCCCCATCTCTATAACCAGGAGTATCCGGCCACTGCGGTTCTCCATACTGAGGAGCGTCATTCCCGTCATCAAGACGAACCCATGTCGCATTCTGCTGCACATACGCAAGATCATCATCATGCGTTTTATCAATGTTATAGTCGGAGTGCTGAACAATTATCACGTTGTTCTTTATCACAGATGCTGATACTCCATCATTTGCCAGAGCGCGTAACCAGTCAGCGGTAATATCGGACTGTCCGGCCTCCTGAACCCAAACTTTTCCGCCATTCAGTAAAATCGGCTTTATCCTGTTTTTAATCCGGGTTACTGATCCGTTCCAGTCATTCTTCGCATCCGTCCAGTTTCCTGAACCGAATGCCAGATCAAACAGGCTGTCGGAATCAATAAACTTCCAATATCCCTGCTCTCCCACCGCCCCCTGTACGGCATAACATTCGACATCCTGAAAATTCTGATGTACCAACATGCTTCCTAATGCAGCCTGAGCATGAATATCATCTGGGTCAGGAGTACTGTCGAACTGCGCCAGCAGGATGTCTTTCGTTTTATTGAAGGTCGCCCGTGCCATGACGGACGGTACGGCAATACTGAGACATAATGCCGCAATTAGGTATTTCTTATGGTTCATCACTTGCTCCTTTTTTCTTTATTGACCGACAAAAAAGAGGGTCGGTTTTCCTCTGTTCCGGATTCACCCCAATCGAAACAGAAAGTTCGCGGCTGTAGGGCGCCGGCAAGACGCCAAAAGCCGCACGATTGAATGAGTTCTTTAATCGTGCTGAACGTTTTGAGGCGATTGATGCGAACCGGGTTCTACGAAGGGGTCGGTAAAAATAAGCCGGTTTTGCGTGCGCTGCGGACGGCAGGACGTTCGGATGGAATCCGTTTTTTCATGTTTCATCTCCACTCTTTTATTTGTTGCGCTCGGGCACTGCGGGGTTGCTGATGCTTGCATCGTTGGCTTCAACATTCCAGTGCCCAAACATAACTCCCTTTTATTCGGTATTGGTCTCTCCGCATATATTTGATTCAGTATTTTATATGCGTTTTTTTTCAAGGAGGTTCGCGGTTAAAAAAAAACGGCGCATTACGAAAAATCC
>QKFE01000236.1 GCA_003252225.1 Kiritimatiellales bacterium
GAAAAAGATATTCTCTTTGCGGGCACCTTCGAAATCATCCTCAGCAAGCAGAACGCGGGCTTTCATCAGCTGTGCCCAAGCCACATCAGGATCCGTTCCGTAAAGTGCCTGTGCATCGTTGATCGTGGCTTTAACTCCTTCATAATCTTCCGCTTCATACTGCCCGTATGCCCGCAGTTTATAGGCGGCGCGCATGTAGTCTGAATCCTCAAATTTTGTGATAAAAATCATGAGCATCTCTTCGGCGCGGGAGTAGTCTTTCATTTCGAACGAAGCATCGCAGATCACAGCCAGCACCGGCGGGGAAGCATTGTCGAGGTTCGGCAGTTCTTTGATCAACTGTTTGCCGAGTTCCACTTCGGTTCGTTCAAGCTTGGCGATTGCAACCCGGAGACGGAGCTGGAGAGTCTGCTCAGAGGCGGCTTCGAGCGCGACTTTAAGGTCAGCCATCAGCTGTTCCTGCCCCTTGGTATCGAGGTAAATGTTTGAAATCTTGACCAGTTCGCCGATCATCAGGTCAACCCCGTCCTGCCGCAGGTCGCCGCCATATTTAACAATCGCATCGAGATAGGTGGAAACCGCTTCTTCCGGCTTGCCCTGCTGAATCTTGGTTTTACCAATCCAGAAGAGGGCTTTGGCCACATCAGCTTTATCGTCCCAGCGGGTGATGTAGCTTTCGACCACGCGGAGGATGTCGTCATATTTATCTTCCGCTTCATAAATGGCCGCCATTTGGAATACGGCATAAGTGGACTGGTTGACACGATCGGCCGCTTTATCTGCCCGTTCATAGTCCGCACAAGCTTCATCCAGCATTCCGAGCGAACCGTAAATATCGCCGCGCATGCTGTTGGCTTCCGGGAAAATCGACGAATCCGGATAGGTGTTGATTACATAGGAGAACTGATTGGAGGCGGCATCATACTGCTCCAATCCGAACATGCAGACCCCGGCCTGAAAATAACTTTCGTCAATATAGCTGTCGGTCGGAAAATCCTTGATATAACGCTCAAATCCGGGCAGCGCTTCGGCATATTTCTGAAGGAACATCTGCGACATGGAATACCAATACTGCGCGTTGGCTTCCTGGTGCGAGTTCGGGAATTCATCCAGCACCCGTTTGAAGCCGGCTTCGGAAGCTGAGTAATTCTGTAGTATCAGATCGGCGACACCCTGCATGAAATAGAGCTCGGTGTCATATTTAACAATTGCTTCGTCGTTTGTGCGAACCATGCTGTCGAGCAACGGCAGCAGGGTTTTCATGGCGGCCATGTCGTTGGTGGACTGATAATAGCCGGTGAACATGTATGCGATCTGGCGCGGCGTCATGCCCTCTTTATATTTGGACAGATAATCGTAACCGCGGACTTTAGCCTCTTCGACTTCTTCGAGGTTTTCGAGGAGTGTGGAAACCAGTTCGTAAATGGAGCGTTCGCCGATATCGCTGACGGGATCGATTTTGTACACCTTATCGAAGAAATGGAAGCCTTCCCAATAGCGCTCGACGTCCTTATAAAGTTCGGCCATGCGGTAATCGATGTCGTTTTCATACGGCGGCAGACCTTCGAGGGTTGCAATCAGCGATTCGAGTTCCAGAATTTCTTTCGGGACCTGCGGTTCCTGCGGAGCAGCCGCTGTTTCGCCTTCGGCGGGTTTTTCGTCAACAATTCCGAAAAGGAGTTTCTCTGCTTCGGACATTTCAGCCCCCTCTTCCGGGGCCATTCCGTGTGATTCGCGAAGACTGCGCAGCTGCTTACGTTGATATTCGAGCAACTCTTCGCGCGGCATGATCATACGGTAAAGCGGAAGCGCGGCGTCGTATTCGCCTTCCGAATAAAGGGCGGCGGCGGCTTTCATCAGAGCCAGATTCACCCGGATATCGTAACGGGCGCTGGTGCGGTAGAGCTGCGGTACCCATTCCAAAATGCGGTCGTACGCCTTCATTTCGATCAGCGCATTCACGATCTGCATGATGGCATATCCCCGGCGCTGTTCGTTATCGGTATTCTGAATCACATACGTGAACGGTTCAACACACTCGGCCCATTTCTGTAGGCCGTAATAGGATTCGGCCAGCGTCATATTCAGCGTGGTGATATCATCAACCGAGTATTCGGGATCGGGTTCTTCGAGATCGAGCTTGCGCGTATCGACTTCCTCTTCCTCGCCTTCGTCACCCATGACAACCGTTTTAGAAATGACCACCGGGTTTTCGTTATACCAGAGGGCATTCGTCACCGCCGTCACACACTCCTGATAGGCCTCTGCTTCATAGTGACAGGTTGCGAGCATTTTGAGGGCTTGCCGCATATGAACGGCCAGCGGCAGTTTAACATAATCTTCCAGCACAGCGGCCGCCTCATCCTGCCGCCCCTGCTTAATCAGAATGGTCGCCAGTTTATAGCGCATATCCTGCGCAATCGCGACCACGCGCGGGGCTTTGGAAGGCGCCACGGCATCAATGTACATGTACATTACGCCGATTGCGTCATCATACTTTTCAGCCTGCATCAGCTGCATGGCCTCTTTCAGGAGCTGAGGCGGCGTCGGCCCCTCGTCCTGCGCATACACCGCGCCCCCGGCAAACAGGGCAATTGCAATTGTCAGAGGGCGAATGCCCGTAAAAAATCCGGTCTTTTTAGTCAACATGATTAACTAATCCTAAGCTGTACCCAAACACTCCCCAATGTCACCATCTGGCATGAAGTGAAGATGAATGCACGAAAACCCAATTCAGGTCAACACCTAATACTTGTGCACCCTCCCCCAAATCTGTAATCAGACATTTCAACACCGAGGAACATCCCTCTATAATCGTTTACTCCTGCTCGCTTTCGGCAGGCTCCTGTTCCAGCACTTAACAATGGCTAGAATAGTTAAAACATATATGAATAAATCGCCCCCAATGGAAGTTCCAAATGCCATAAAAAGCGGAATGTTTACGTAAATCACACCCGTTTCGGCAATCGGGACGCCAACACTGACCTTCCGGGGGCAGAGAACCGGCTCGCCACAAAAGACTTCGATCAATTGCACCCCGAATCGGTTACTTTCCAAACCCGCCGTTCCGTTTTCGCCGAAATCCACAAAGAACCAAAACTCCGCTTGTAAATTCCGGCGACTGTCCGCACTATCCGCGGGCTGAATCGGGGTAAAAATGAAAAAGCAGAGTTTTACAGTTAAATACAGGGATGAAGGCAAACGGCTGTTTATCGTGATTGCCGAACAGCTGGATATTTCAAAAAAACAGGCACAGGCCGCCATCGACGCCAAACAGGTGCTCGTAAACGGCAAGCGTGTCTGGATCCGCCGCCACGAAGTCAAAGAACACGACACCGTCGATATTCTGATTGAAGAAAAGCAGCAGACTGAACCCAAAAAAATCGCCGTTCTTTGGGAAGACGATGACTACCTCATCATCAACAAACCGCCTTTTATGCTGACCAACGCCTCCGCCGAAAGCGTGGAAGCCAAACTCCGGATACAGGAGAAAAATAAAACTATCTGCGCCGTGCACCGGCTCGATAAAGAAACCTCCGGCTGCATCATTTTCGCCAAAAGCGCACAGGCAAAAGAAGCCGCTGTTCCGCTGTTCCGCGGTCACGACATCATGAAAATCTACCGCGCGGTCACCATCGGAAAATTCCCGCGCATCCAGACCGAAATCCACACCGATATTGAAGGGTTCATGTCCACCACGCTGGTGAAAATACTCGACCAGAACAAATATGCCAGCTACCTCGAACTCCGCATCGAAACCGGACGCACCCACCAGATCCGCCGCCATCTGGCCGACAAACGCTATCCCGTGATGGGCGACAAAAAATATGCCGGAACCGGCAGCGAACTCTCCCTCGAACAGCCCCGCCAAATGCTGCACGCTTACCGCCTTATTTTCCCCCACCCCAAAACCGGAAAAACCGTCCGCGCAACCGCCCCCCTGCCCGGCGATTTCAAGCGCTGCCTCGCCCAGCTTAAATTGCGATAGCGGCATTCCGGCCCCTTTCAAAAGGACACTGTTTCGGCGAAAAAGCCTCGACGCAACACCACCGCGAACTGTTATCGTTTGCCGTTTTTGATGATTTCCAACCGGCCCGGATTTTCCTATACACGACGAACCTACAAAGGAATACGACATGCCGATTTTTGAATACCGATGCAAAAAATGCGGAACCCTGTTTGAAGCACTGGTTCCGAATGCCGACGCCAAAACCGCCTGCGAAGCGTGCGGATCGAAACAGGTTGAAAAACAACTCTCAACGTTCAGTCCCGCCGTTGCGACAACACCGAAAAACCCCTGCTCGACCGGAGGCTGCCCGTCAACCGGCAAGGCCGGCACCGGCTGTTCCGGCGGCGGATGTCCGTTCTCATAAGGCTTCAGAATATGAATATTGAACATTATCTCCGCGAAAAACAGGCGGCAATTGATACCGCGCTCAAAGACTGCCTCCCGCCGGAAGCCGCCCGCCCGGCCGTTCTGCACGAAGCCATGCGTTACTGCGTTTTGAACGGCGGCAAACGCATCCGCCCGATCCTCTGTATTGCCGCCGCCGAAGCGTACCGCAAACCCGTTGAATCCGTTTTGGCCCCCGCCGTTGCAGTTGAACTGTTTCACTGCTCAACACTTGTGCATGATGACCTGCCCTGTATGGACGACGATGACCTTCGCCGCGGAATGCCGACCTGCCACATTAAATTCGGCGAAGCCAATGCCGTTCTGACCGGCGACGCGCTGATGATCCACGCCTTTCAGCTGCTGGCGGAATACGGCAATTCAAAACTGTCGCTCGAACTCGCCAAAGCGGCCGGATCGCTCGGCGTCATTGCCGGACAGGTGGAAGACCTCGCGGCGGAAGGCCAGCCGCCGAATAAAAGCCTGATTGAATTTATCCACATGAACAAAACCGCCGTACTCATTCGGGCCGCCGTCCGTATGGGCGCGATAGCCGCCGGGGCGCCCGAAGACGAACTCGAAAACCTCAGCCGGTTCGGCGAAAAAATCGGACTGGCCTTCCAGATTGAAGACGACATTCTCGACGAAACATCGACCGATGAAGTGCTGGGTAAACCAACCGGTTCCGATACGCATCACCACAAAATGACCTATCCCGCCGTTTTCGGAATGCAAACCGCCGAAGCAAAAGTGGCGGAATTGACGAATGAAGCCGTTGCCCTGCTCGATATGCTGCCCCGCGAAACCTCCGCCCTGCGCGGAATCGCCGAATTCCTGATGAACCGGCGGTTTTAAAAACTGCCGCAGAAAATCTGGAGGGCGTGGCTTTGTCGGAGCCGCTTGATTTTGTTGGCTCGGACAAAGCCTCGCCCTCCAGCCGGAACCATTGCGGCACCCCATCCAAAAAAGGATCTACTTCAAACTGATCTTAAAGACTGTTGCGAGGCGGTCTTCATTTTTGGACTGCGGCATCATTAAACGCAGCCCTTTATTATTAATCAGCGCCCATTTAACCGAATCACCGCCATAAAGCTTTTCAACCCCGGCGATTTCAACATCCAATCCTTTAAATGCTTCGAACACGATTTTCTGGCCGAATTTCAGGCCGTCGCCCATGATGAAGGCATAAACTGTCTTTCCATCTTTTGAAGCCGTGTAGCGGACGTCTTTACTGGAATATTCGAGGTTCAGAAATTCATCGCGATCACGAAACCCGCCGTCCGGCTCTTCCGTCAGCCCTTCCGCCGCAATGATCCACGGGCGGGTATTGTAAATGCCTTCGCCGTAAACCTGCAGCCATTGCCCGAGTCCGCGCAGCACGTTCTGCTGGTCTTCCGGAATCGAACCGTCAGCTTTCGGGGAGAGATTGAGCAGCACCACCCCGTTTTTACTGACGGTGTCGATGAGCGCATGCACCACTTTATAAAGCGGCTTGATTTTCAGGTTATCGGTAAAGCACCAGCTGCCGGTGCTGATGGTGTCGTCCGTCATCCAAAGTTCCGGAAGCGCCTTGGCCTCGCGCGCTTTTTCGTGATCATTTATCGAAAAATCGAGCGGCAGGTCATCCTGCTTACGGATAATCGCGACCTCTTTTCCCCACTGCTGCGCCGCATTGAGGTAATAGGCGCAAAACCGCTGGCGGTGTTCTTCGGGAATATAATTCAGCCACGAATCAAACCAGATCGCGTCGGGCTGATAGCGGTCAATCACCTCAACCAGTTTGCCGAGCCACACTTTTTCATGCCACTCATCGGGATCCATATTGCCGTAAAGGAGCTGAAGTTTCGGATCGTTCGAACCCGTCGCCCATTCGGGATTGAACGGGAAATGACTTCCGCCGATTTCACTGTATCCGTCCTTCTGTGAACGCTGGAGGTTGCGGGCATGGTGGAACGTCGCAATGGTTTTCATATCCCGCTTTCTGAGCGAAGTGAAAAGCTCGCCGAGAATATCCCTTTTGGGGCCCATGTTTTTTGCATTCCACGGCGTCACTTTTGAATCCCACATCGAAAA
>QKFE01000366.1 GCA_003252225.1 Kiritimatiellales bacterium
AAGTGGCTCGAAAAAAAGCTATGAGCCTGCCGCTTTCAATCCGTCGGAGCTGGGTGGGGCCCAACCCCGCTTATTCAATCCGACGACAGTGTCGGCCGGTAGGCGTTCCTTGGTCGGGGCTCTATTGTGAACCCGCCCCGGAAACGGCGGAGAACCTCCTCCTGATGCGTTTGATCGACGAGCAGTACATGGAAGCGTCCCGAGTTCGGTTCTCCACCCCAACTGCCGAAGCATCGTTTCAAACTGTTATTTCCCGCGCGGACACGTTTCCGCATCCTACAATAGTCGATCCTGAAAAACCCCGTTATGCGAAAGCTACTTGATGACCTCGGAATGCCCAGACCGGTATTTCTAAACGCAAGTGCGCAAAGCTAATTCCTTTGCGACCTTTGCGACCTTCTGTTAATCACCGAATGCGCTTATTCCGTGACGTGCGAAACGCGGAAGGCCGGCAGGCGATTGAGTGCTGCGGAAACTTCGTAGCGGCGCGGACGGGCCAGATCGCCGCGCATATCGCGAACCAGCGCATTCAGCCCTTCGTTTGAAAGGTCGCGGTCAACCAGATCGAGGATTTCGCGCATCGGATAGCCTTCATCCATGTAACGGAGTTTGGCGTAATACAGCACGAAGCCGATCGCTTTCGCCTGATCCGCGCAGGCGATCTGCCGGACAGCGCCAAGGTCGACAATGGAGCGGCCGAACTGCAGGAATTCTTCGTCATCGGCTTCGACAACCAGATCGTCGCGGCCGACGCTCGGATCAATCGAACTCGGCATAACCCAGCGCGAACGGGAAAGCATGGAAGAGAGGTTGACACTGCTGTCCGCGATGGATGACGGGGTGATATCCAGCTCTTTGGCTTCGGCGGTAATATTGGTGATGCAGTAGTTTTCAACTTTCAGAATCGTATCCGCAATCGGGATAAATTCTGCAACCAGACTGCTGCCTGCCACAATCATTGAAACACCGAGTTCGTCAACCATCTGGCGCGCACGGGCTGCCAGTGTATTGCGCGAAGATTCGCCCAGCAGGGACGCAACGCGGGAATCGGCGGAAAGGAAAGTGGACGAGGAAGAGTGTTCATCAAACAGCAGAACACGGGCGCCGGCTTCGAGTGCTTCAACGGTTGAAGCCGCCTGGGAAGTGAAAGCACCGGCCGATTTCGTGGAGTAGGATGCCGGGTTGCCGCCGTCCACAAGATCGCTGGCGAATGCGGAAATATCGACCTGCTGAATGGAACGGCCGATTTCCGAACGGATACTCACCGCATCGGCAACCGTGACGACATGCTCGCGTCCGTCGCCCGGAATGTGGTTGTAAATACCCTGCGCGATGGCATCCATCAGATCTACGCGACCGCTGTTGGATTCGCCGAGAATCAGGGTCAGGCCGCTCGGGATACCCAGACCGCTGACCGCCCCTTTATGCGGAACCTCAACTTCGTCCGCCAGATCGGGAGCAATTTCAATCGGAAGCAGGCGCTCATAATCCGGGATATCTTTCCCGGTCAAACGGGTCACCATTGAACCCTGCGCCACAAAACTGACCAGACCGGATGCACCGAGATACTGGCGAAGACGGTCGGCATCTTCCATGTTGTTTACAAATTCATCGGCCTGATCAATATCAAGGTTGCAGTAAAGCAGGCTGTTGCTGACCACTTCGGGAAGGTCTTCAAAGAAAATCTGCTGGGCCATTTCGCCGTCGATGCAGATCATCGGCTCGCCGTCCACAATCGCGCTCTGAATCGGCAGGGTAATCTGAAGGCGGACTTCGATGTATTCCTTCGTCAGCAGCAGCGCGTTGCGCGGCAGGATTTTCTGGTTCGGGGCAGCCACGTGAATATGGCGACGGGCGATGCCGTTGTGGTCGTAGTTGGCGATTTTCTCAACGTTGTCAGAAAGGCGGCGCAGCAGGAGGTCTTCCATGGCGGTGCGGCGCACCGGGCTATCGAAAAGGTATTCCGGAATTTCGGAGATAGTCTGCGGAACACGGATACTGAACACGGGGCGCGCGGCCTCCTCGTGCTCAAAGTTGATCGATGTGCATTTGATGACGTAGCGCGTAAAATCGAAATCGCCGATCAGCTTTTTGTATTCGGAAAACGGCTGGCCATCCAGTTCGGCCAACATTGAGTAAAATTCCTTCTTATCCTTCATAGTCCAATTTTCCTTTTATTTTCCTGAAATAAAACAACCCAACCAAAAATCGCAATAGATCGGTTACTGTGCCTTTTTCGCACCCTTATTGGAAGCGGACTTTTCATCCTTTTTTCCGGCCGGTTTCTCCGCCTTTTCCTTCGGTTTATCCGCCGCGGCGGCTTTTGAATATTCCGAACTGCGGTAGTCCGTCTGATAAAAACCGGCTCCTTTAAACAGGAAACCCGCGCCCGTACCGATCAGACGCTGCACCGCCCCCTCGCACTCCGGGCAGGCCGTCAGCGGCGCAGCTGAAATACTGTGAAAGGCCTCAAACTCGTGGCCGCAATCCGTGCACTGATAGTCATAAGTAGGCATAACCCGTTCCTCTCCAAAACCAAGAAAGAGTGCGGAATTTAGCGAAACAACCCCCATTGTCAAAATCATTCTCGACATGCTCCGCTCCCCCGTTAAACTTTTAAATCCTTATTATGGAGATAAACCATGAATTTTGAATTCGCTACTGCACAACGAATCCTTTTCGGCCCCGGACAACTGAGGGAACTCCCCCTCATCATAAAAGGAATCGGAAATCGCGCCGCTTTCATTACCGGTACAAATGCCGAACGAATCGCCCCCGTTTTTAACGCGTTGAAAAAGTATGACGCCAATCCCGCCGCATTCAGCATTAAAGGCGAACCTACAACAGAACGGATTAAAATTCTGACTGAACAGGCCCGCGAACTCGGGTGCGATTTTGTGGTCGCGTTCGGCGGCGGAAGCGTAATTGACGCCGGGAAAGCCATCGCCGCCCTGCTCACGAATACCGGCGATCTTTTCGACTACCTTGAAGTCATCGGCAAAGGCCAGCCGCTTACCAACGACCCCGCACCCTGCATCGCCATTCCGACCACCGCCGGAACCGGCGCGGAAGTCACCCGGAACGCCGTTCTCCACTCAACAGAACACAATGTCAAAGTCAGCATGCGCCACCCCAAAATGCTGCCTGCCGTTGCCCTCATCGACCCCGAACTCACCCTCAGCATGCCCCCCGAAATTACCGCCGGAACCGGGCTCGATGCCTTCACCCAGCTGCTCGAAGCGTTCGTTTCAATCAAAGCCAACCCGATCACCGACGGCATCTGCCGTGAAGGCCTTAAATGCGCCGTACATTCCCTGCACCGCGCCTACACCCACCCCGATGACATCAAAGCCCGCACCGGAATGGCCTTTGCCTCCCTTTGCGGCGGACTTGCACTGGCGAATGCCGGACTCGGCGCCGTACACGGATTTGCCGGCCCCATCGGCGGAATGTTCAGCGCGCCGCACGGCATGGTCTGCGCCGCCCTTCTGCCCGCCGTTTTTGAAACCAATATTCAGGCCCTCGAAGAACGCGCCGCCGAAAGCCCCGCACTGGAAAAATACAACGAACTCGCCCGACTCATCACGAACAGCCGCAACGCCAAACTCAGCGATGCCCTCCAATGGATCAAAGACACCTGCATGCAGCTGTTCGTCCCCGGCCTCGAAGATTTCGGCATCAGCGAAAGCCATATTCCGACCATTGTCGATAAGGCAAAAAACGCCTCCAGCATGAAAGGCAACCCGATTCAGCTCACCGACAACGAACTCGCCGATATTCTCTCCGAATCGCTGATCCCCCCGATCAACGGCAACTCCACGCTCTACCTTTAGAAAACGGGACTAAACACGAAGGCACAAAGAACACCAAGATCCTGCTCTAACCAGCTTTGTGGTCTTCGTGCCTTTGTGTTTAAAATAGCCGCCAATGAACACCGTCGAATTTGGAACCCTTAATTACACCGTTCTGGCCGCCTACCTCATCGGGATGCTGGCCGTCGGCCTCTATTTTTCCCGCAAGCAGGAAAATGCCGAAATGTTTTTCCTCGGCGGGCGCAAACTGCCGTGGCTCGCCGTCGCGATGAGCATGTATGCCTCCGTCACGAGCGCGATCACCTTCCTCGGCCTGCCCGGAACCGCCTACTCCGAAAACATCGCCCTCATCATCGTCTGCATCATGAGCCCGATCGTGGCGCCGTTCATCCTGTTTCTCTTTTATCCCCTCTATCACCGCCTCAACGTCACCACGTCCTATGAATACATCCAGCTGCGCTTCGGAAAACCCGCCCGGTTTGGCGTCGCCGGCCTTTTCATCCTCGCCCGCCTCGGCTGGCTCGGCACCGTCGTTTATGCCCCCGCCATGGCGATGTCGATTGTCACCGGAATCCCGCTCGAAGTCTGTATCTGCACCATGGGCCTGCTCGCCACCGCCTACACCGCGCTCGGCGGACTCGCCGCCGTCGTTTGGACCGACGCCATTCAGTTCATTATTTTAATCGGCGGCGCCATCTGGATCGCCGTTTCGCTGGTTAATGGAATCGAAGGGGGCGCGGGGGAAACACTGGCCCTCGCAAAAGAGACCGGGCGGCTCAAAATTGCCGACTGGAAAATCGACCTCTTTGCGATGTCCGGCCCGATTGTCGCCCTCTCCTTCTTTTTCCAGCTGATGCAGGATTACGGCACCGATCAGGTTTCCGTGCAGCGCCTGCTTGCCACCGGCTCGTACAAAAAAACAATCAAGTCCGTCATTTTCAACGCCTGCACCGATTTCTTTATTATCGGCCTGTTGCTCTTTATCGGCCTCTGCCTCTTCGCCTTTTTCAAAAACACCGAACTCCCCGCCGAAATCACCGCCGATAAAGTGATGCCCTACTACATCATCCACTATCTGCCGCAGGGGATTTCCGGCCTGCTGATTACCGCCGTATTCGCCGCCGCGATGTCCTCCATCGACTCCGGCATAAACTCCATCGCCACCGTACTGCTCACCGACTTCCGGAAACCCAAAGGAAACGAAGTCAAACTCGCGCGGATGTTCACCCTTATTTTAGGCGCACTCGCCACCGGGCTGGCCTTTTACGTTTCGCAGATCGGCGGCATCATCAAAGCCTTCGCCTCGTTTATGAGTTTGTTCAGCGCCCCCGTACTCGCCCTGTTTTTAATCGGCGTGCTCACCCGGTTCGGCAACTTTTACGGCTGGCTGATCGGACTCTGCGTTTCCGTTCCGGCAACCTTCTGGCTGCAAAACACGGTCAAAGCCCATTGGGTCTATTTCTTCCCCTTTTCCTTCCTCACCGCATTTACCGTCGGATTAATCGCCAGCCTGTTTTTCAAAACCGAGCCCGCCGCCAAAGAATACACCGCATTAAAGTAGGACAAGCGTCCCGCTTGTCATGGGCAACCGGAACCGTCGCCCTACATGGCCGAACAGAAATTTTCCTGCGCCGTTTTTCTAAGGGCTGCAATCGCCGCCTTCATGTCGGGCTGTTTAAAAAGGTACGACCCGGCGATAAACAGATTGGCCCCAGCGGCCGCCGCGCCGACAACCGTTTCACCGTCAATTCCGCCATCGACCGCAATATCCACCCATTCCGCCCAGCGGCGAATAGCGGTGATTTTTGCTTCGACATATTTCAGATAGGCCTGCCCGCCGAAACCCGGATGCACCGACATCACCAGCACTTCATCCACCCACCGGTTTTCGAGGCATTCAAATATGCTTTCAACCGGCGTTTCCGGATTCAGCGTGATGGCCGCCCGTTTTCCCAGCTGACGGATTTTCGCCAGTGTTTCACGGATATTGCAGTCGGACTCAATGTGAATCTGAATCGTATCCGCCCCGGCCCGCGCAAACGCCGCAATATGATCCTGCGGGCGCTTCACCATTAAGTGCACATTTTGCGGAATACCCACCGTTTTCGCCGACATTCGAACCACATCCGGCCCCATCGAAATATTGGGCACAAAAACACCGTCCATCACATCGACATGAATCTGATCCGCCCCCGATGCTTCCGCCAGCGTACAGCCATCGGCCAATCGGCCGAAATCCGCCGCCAAAATGGAAGGTAAAATCTGAATGTCCGGCATGGGGTTCTCCTCAAAAGGGCGCAGAAAGTAACCGACCCGCCCCGAAACGTCAAGCATACCAGCAACTTCGCGCAATTCGCCCCCCCCTTCCCCCGCGCCCCCATCCCCTCATCGCTTCCCATTAAATGGAAAAAAGTGAAATTCCCCCTTGCTTCATTTCCGAAAAGCAGTAGATTCCTCCGCCTCTTAACGAGAAAAGATTGCGGGATAGAGCAGCCCGGTAGCTCGTCAGGCTCATAACCTGAAGGTCATTGGTTCAAATCCAATTCCCGCTACCAATTTTTACATTTCAAAACTGCGGGATAGAGCAGCCCGGTAGCTCGTCAGGCTCATAACCTGAAGGTCATTGGTTCAAATCCAATTCCCGCTACCAAC
>QKFE01000287.1 GCA_003252225.1 Kiritimatiellales bacterium
AAGCTGTTCATGTGGCGAGGAGGCCACACAGGAGTCGCTGTTTGAGAAGCTCGATGAGATTCTTGAGGAGTATAAATATAAGGATGGGGGGCTGATTCCGGTTCTCCAAATTGCGCAGGGAATTTTTGGTTTTCTGCCGGAAGATGTTCTTAAACACATTGCCGGCAAAATGGACAAGCCCTATAGCGAAGTTGCCGGGGTTGTTGGTTTTTATTCTTTCTTCTCTACTCAGCCGCGCGGAGAAAACGTCATAAGAGTCTGCTTAGGAACGGCATGCTACGTACGCGGCGGAAAACAGGTGCTGGATTCGCTTAAAAAGGAGCTTTCCATTGATGTGGGCGAAACGACATCGGATAAGGTTTTTTCTTTGGAAGTAGCCCGCTGTTTCGGCGCCTGCGGGTTAGCACCGGCTATTATGATTAACGACGATGTTCATCAGCGGGTGAAGCCTGCCCGGATTAAGCAGATTCTTGCACCGTATTATTCAGCTGAAATGGAGGAGGCGTAATTATGTCCGTTTTAATCAAAACACCGGAAGATCTGGTAAAACTGCAGAAAGCGGAAGTTCAGAAGGTTGGAATCCGGGCGGATCATTCGCTTTCGAAATCGCACGATGATTCAACGCGGGAGATTCTCGTTTGTGTCGGGGGAGGGTGCCTGGCTTCGGGCGCCCTGGAAATCTGCAAAGCGTTTAATGAAGAGATCGTAAAAAATGAGCTTGGACATAAAGCGACTGTTGTTGAAACCGGCTGTATGGGTCCCTGTGCTGCCGGTCCTGTCGCGAAAATTATGCCTGACAATGTTTTTTATCAGGGCATAACGGCGGATGACGCCAAAATGATCATTGAGCAACATATTATGAAAGGGGAGGTTGTTTCGCATCTTCTTCATAAGGATGCGGCCAGCGGAAAGCCGGTCGCGGATGTGGATGAAATCGACTATTTCAAACGGCAGAACAAGGTTGTGCTGCGGAATTGCGGAAATATCGATCCGCTGAAAATAACGGAATACATCGCCGCGAAGGGCTATCAGGGTTTGGCGAAAGCGGTTTCTTCGATGAGTTCCGAGGATGTGGTGAACAGTATTCTTGAATCGGGGCTGCGCGGCCGGGGCGGGGGCGGATTCCCGACGGGGCTGAAGTGGAAATTTACCCGCGAGGCCGAATCGGATCAAAAGAGCATTGTCTGTAATGCGGACGAAGGCGATCCGGGCGCGTTTATGGATCGGAGTCTGTTGGAAGGCGATCCCCACAGCGTGATAGAAGGGATGGCGATTGCCGGTTATGCCGTCGGCGCGCAACGGGGTTATGTTTATTGCCGCGCGGAATATCCGGTTGCAATTGAGCGCCTACAGAAGGCGATTAATCAGGCGCGCGAAATCGGCCTTTTGGGCGAACATATTTTCGGCTCCGATTTCAGCTTCGATCTCGAAATCAGAATGGGTTCCGGCGCATTTGTCTGCGGCGAAGAGACGGCACTGATGACTTCGATAGAGGGCAATCGCGGCGAACCGCGCCCGCGCCCGCCGTTCCCGGCCATTAAAGGGCTGTGGGGAAAACCGACGCTGTTGAATAACGTGGAAACATTTGCCAGTGTTCCGTTTATAATTTCAAACGGCGCAGAAAAATATGCCGAACTCGGCACCGAAAAAAGCAAAGGAACCAAAGTATTTGCGCTGGCCGGCGCAGTGAACAATACCGGGTTGGTCGAAGTTCCGATCGGTATTTCGCTGGGCGAACTGCTGTATGACATCGGCGGCGGAATGATCGATGGCAAACCGTTCAAAGCGGCGCAGCTGGGCGGTCCGTCCGGCGGCTGTATCCCGAAAGAGCACCTGAATGTTCCGCTCGATTATGAATCGCTCAATGAACTCGGCGCCATTATGGGTTCCGGCGGTTTGATCGTGATGGACGAAGACAGCTGTATGGTCGACGTCGCCCGTTTCTTCCTCGAATTTGTGCAGGAGGAATCGTGCGGGAAATGCACGCCGTGCCGCGTCGGAACCAAACGCCTGCTCGAAATTCTCGAACGCATCTGCGCCGGGAAAGGGGAGGAGGGCGATATTGAAAAACTGATCTCCCTCGGTGAGCAGATTAAAGAAACCGCCCTTTGCGGATTGGGTAAAACCGCGGCGAATCCGGTGCTTTCCACCATCCGCCATTTCCGCGAAGAATACGAAGAGCATATCCGCGAAAAGAAATGCCGCGCCGGTGTTTGCGCCGGTTTGGTCCGCGCGCCGTGCCAGAGCGCCTGCCCGGCATCGGTCGATGTTCCCGGCTTCGTTTCGCTGGTCGGTGAAAAACGGTATGCCGACGCACTGAAACTGCACCGCGAACGCAACCCGTTTGCGGCGGCCTGTGCGCGTATCTGTTTCCACGCCTGCGAAGAGCATTGCCGGCGTTCGACGCTCGACAGTCCGCTTTCGATCCGCGGGGTGAAACGTTACATGGTTGAGCAGGAAATGATCATTCAGGTTCCGGAAGTGAAGGAGAACAAAAAGAATGCCGCGAAGAAAATCGCCATTATCGGCGCCGGCCCGTCCGGTCTTTCGTGCGCCTATTTCCTCGCGCGTCTCGGATATAAGCCGAAAGTGTTCGAAGCCGCGCCGCGACCGGGCGGAATGATGGCTCAGACGATTCCATCCTATCGCCTTCCGCGCGAAATTCTTGCCCGCGAAGTACGCATGATTGAACGCCTCGGCGTCGATATTGAATGCAACAAAGCACTTGGCAAAGACTTCACGCTGCAAAGCCTGAAAGAGGAGGGGTACGATGCCGTATTCCTTGCGGTCGGCGCGCCGGACGGTCTGCAATTGGGACTGCCGGGAGAAGAGGCCGAAGGCGTATTTGAAGCGATGACTTTCCTGCGCGATTACAACATCCGCGGCTCCGTTCCGGTCGGTAAAAATGTCGTCATTATCGGCGGCGGAAACGCAGCCATCGACGCGGCCCGTACCGCCGCCCGGCTCGATGCGGAATCGGTCACTATTCTTTACCGCCGAACCCGCGAACAGATGCCGGCATACGAAGAGGAAATTGAAGAGGCCGAAGCCGAAGGCGTAAAACTTCAGCTGCTCACTTCGCCCGAAGAAATTGTGGTCGAAAACGGCAAAGTAGCCGGTATCCGCTGCAAGCCGATGACGCTGGGCGCATTCGACCGTTCCGGCCGCCGCCGGGCAGTTGCCGGTGAAGACGCCGACTTTATTGTACCGTGCGATCAGGTCATTGCCGCCATCGGCCAAAGTGTTGATCTGCCCGGACTGACCGGCGACATTTCACTGAGCGTTCAGCGCAATGGATATGTTTCAACCGACGCGCTGAATAAGCAGACCTCCGAAGAGTGGATCTTCGCCGGCGGCGATGTGGCTTCCGGGCCTTCGTCCGTCATTGAAGCGGTGGCCGACGGTGAAAAAGCCGCCGCCGGAATTGACCGCTATTTAACCGGCAAAGACAACGCCTTCTGGCGCGAAGAGAAGAAAAACACCACCTTCTTCGATCCCGATGCGGATCCCGTTAACTATGAACGCGAAAAACAGCCGCTGATTCCGGTGGAACGCCGCCGCTGCAACTTTGACGAGGTTGAACAGCCGTGGGACGAAGCCACTGCCATCCGGCAGGCCAAACGCTGTCTGCGCTGCGACTATCGCGAAGAAATTCACACTTGGTAACGGGAAAGGAGTTTGAAAATGATCAATATAACCATTGATAGCAAACCGATGTCAGTCGAAGAGGGCGCCACGGTTTTGGAAGCGTGCAAAACAGCGGGTATTAATATCCCGACCTTGTGCTACCTCGAAAAAATACAGGCCATCGGCGCATGCCGCGTCTGCCTGGTTGAAATCGAAGGCGTAAAGGATCTCGTTGCATCGTGCGTGATGCCGGTTTCGGACGGGATGAAAATCCAGACGAATAACCGCCGCGTTCGCGAAGCGCGGAAAGTGGTCGTTGAACTGCTGCTGTCCGAGCACGAAGGCGACTGTAAAACCTGCGACCGCAACGAAGACTGCGAACTGCAATCCATCGCGCGCGATCTCGGCATTAGAGAACTGCGTTATGAGGGTGAAAACGTTATGAGGGTGAAAAGGCGCCGCGCTGTCAGGATGAAAGCACCGCCGCACTGGTGCGCGACAGCGCCAAATGCGTCGCCTGCCGCCGGTGTGTAACGGTTTGCACCGCGACGCAGAGTGTATCCGCACTCTTCCCGCAAAGCCGCGGGTTCAAAACCACCATCGGCCCCGCGTTCGGCAAAGGGTTGGATACAGTCACCTGCGTGCAGTGCGGCCAGTGTTCCGCCGTATGTCCGGTCGGCGCAATTTCCGAACGCGATCAGGTCGCTGAAGTCTGGGCCGCGCTCGATAATCCGGATCTGACCGTAGTGGTTCAAACCGCGCCGGCCATCCGCGCCGCATTGGGCGAATGTTTCGGCATGGAACCCGGCACATTGGTTACCGGTAAAATGACGACCGCATTGCGCCGTATGGGTTTTGACGCCGTGTTCGACACCAACTTTTCGGCCGACCTCACCATTATGGAAGAGGGCACCGAACTGCTGACCCGTCTTAAAAAGGCGTTGGTGGATAAGGCGGACGTCGCGCTGCCGATGTTTACCAGCTGTTCGCCGGGCTGGATCCAGTTTATGGAATTCTACTATCCCGATATGCTGGCCAACCTCTCCACCTGCAAATCGCCGCAGCAGATGATGGGCGCGCTGGTGAAAACATACTACGCGCAGAAGCTCGGCAAGAAACCCGACGAAATGTTTATGGTTTCCATTATGCCCTGCACCGCCAAAAAGTTCGAAGCCGCCCGCCCCGAAATGAATGCCAGCGGCGCGCAGGATGTTGATGTGGTGTTAACCACGCGCGAACTCGGAAGAATGATCACCGAAGCAGGCATCGATTTTGTATCGCTCGAAGATTCCGAAATGGATGCGCCGCTCGGACTCGGTACCGGCGCCGCCGACATCTTCGCCAATTCCGGCGGAGTAATGGAAGCGGCATTGCGCACCGCTTACGAACTCGTAACCGGCCGTGAACTGCCGTTTGAAAACCTGCACGTTACGCCGGTCGTCGGACTCGACGGAATTAAAGAAGCCGAAATCACCATCGAAGGCACCGTTCCCGAATGGAACTTCCTCGAAGGCGTAACCGCAAAAATCGCCGTGGCCCACTCACTCGCCAACGCCCGCGCACTGATTGAAAAAATCAGGGCAGGGGAGGCTTCCTATCACTTCATCGAAGTGATGACCTGCCCCGGCGGATGTATCGGCGGCGGCGGCCAGCCGCGTATCACCACCGACGAAGTCCGCAAAGCCCGCATCAAAGCGATCTACGCCGAAGACGAGGGCAAAGCACTGCGCAAATCGCACCACAATCCGCAGGTCGCCCAAATCTACGAGGACTTCCTCGGCGAACCCCTGGGCCATAAATCCCACGAACTGCTCCACACGAAATACTTCGAAAAAGAGCGGGTCTAAAAAACCGACGGCGGAACAATCCTGTTCCGCCGTTTCCGCTTTTGTGGCTATAATGCGCACGCATTAAGTTAAATTGGAGCAAGCCTTTTGCCAGACTCCCCCGTGATGTTCGACATAGATAAAAAAGGAGTGATATGAGAGTAAGATTGTCCAAGTTTAGCATGAACCCCATCTTACTAATCTTTTTAAGCATGAACATTTTTTCAGCTGCCTTTCAAGTTTATGGGGTAGGAGGAAATTGTGCAAATGGAGAACCCGACGAAAAAATTGTAGATGAGGCGGGCGAGGAACGTACTATTGATAATTTTCGCCCAGAAGGAGACCCTACTATGAGTACGGGGATTGGGATCCTCCAACGGGAAGTCCAGCCACAAGAGTGGTCACGAAAATTCAAGTGGGAATTGTTTATTGGATCAAAGAGCAAAAACAATCAGGTCACTGGAAGTGTTCCGGGGAACCATGGGGTCCCTCATGGGAAGAAATTGATAGAGGCCAATATATTGATTTCACTGAAGAATTTGAAACTGAAACCAGGTAAGAAAAAATGAAAAAAGTAATGTATATTTTACTTCTGACAACTGTATCCGCATTCTCCGGCACCACCAATGAGACTGTCCAAGCTCATTATGATGAAATCATGAAAATGAAAATCGAGGTTGCATCCATTTATTCATTACATGAGGCTTACGAGCAGGCTTTTTTACAAAACAAAATTACTGAACACGATATTTCAAAATATATCGAAAACAGTTTGGAGCTTTGTAAATTATTGCCTCTCTGGGAGAGAGCCGGTTTTCTCGACAAGGTGTCGTCTAGAATCACTCCGTTCCGCGGAAAAACAAGCAATGCATATTTTGAGATTGTTGAAAAAACCAAAGACTATCAATTGCGTAGAATTGAACGAATGAAAGAAGTCCCTCATATCCAAAACGCATATAATTCGGAAAGAGAGAAAAATGCCGAGCTAACCAAAGCAAAGCTTGAATATGCAGTAACGCTTGCAAAAACAGATACAACCTACTTTTACTCTGCATCGTTTAGAAAATATCTGATTCAGGAAATGTCTACAGCAGGATATGGGGATGAAAATGATGAAATTACCGAACTTCGGAAACGCATCGGTATATTGACAGAGAAAAGATGA
This sequence comes from Kiritimatiellales bacterium, assembly GCA_003252225.1. Taxonomy (GTDB): domain Bacteria; phylum Verrucomicrobiota; class Kiritimatiellia; order Kiritimatiellales; family Pontiellaceae; genus Pontiella. The sequence goes on from QKFE01000287.1 coordinate 6,619, forward strand.
TGTCGAACCAAGAGGGTTGACCTTACCGTGAAAACGCCGACTGAACCGGGCGACGTAGTTCCGCTCAGGCTCGCCCGCAACGCCCGCTAAAAAAATGAAAAAGCAGCCCCATCGAACGCAGCGTATAATCGGCCTGATTGCCCAATATTCATTTTGCACCATTATTCTCGCATTCTTCGCGATATATATCTTAACCAGCCTGTTTTTCGCCATTCTCTATTTTGCGGGCGGATGGCTTGATAAGCCATCGTTGTTTGGCGGTCACTTCTATTTCAGCTTCATTACTCAAGCTACGGTTGGTTACGGCGACTATGCCCCGATAGGATTTGGCCGGGTTGTATCCTGCGCGCAAGTGCTCATCGGCCTTGCATGGGTTGGTCTCGGGACATCCGTAATCGTTATGAAGCTGTTAACCCCGTCAAAAGACGCGATCATTTTTGATTCGCATCTGGCATACGACCCTAAAGAAGACCGTTTCCGGATTCGCTATGCCAATACACTGCCTGTTGAACTTCACAACGTTGATATTGAAATGCGCCTTCGCCATCTTAAGGAAACCCCCTGGAAAAACAAAAAGGTGTCTCGATTAACAATCAATCTGCTTAGAAAAAGGGTTCCGCTGCTTCCGCCTCTCCGACCGTTTTTGTGCAGCACCCGGCCCCCTTCTTCGGCAGACCGGGCTTTGCCCGGCGAACGCATTCTGACGCCAGACCTGTCTAAAACTGCACTGAATATTGAGGTCGTCATGACCGCTCAATATTTTGCAGGAAGTGTTGTCGCCTCCCGCCCATATTTTCCCTCGGATTTGGTATGCGGATTACATGCGCCGACCCATGAAAATGATGATCCGGTCAACTGGGAGAATTGGGACGAGATCAGACCTCCTGCGATAGATGAATGTCAGCAATGCACGCATCATAACTCATGCGTTTTTAAAAAAAGCGAATCACCTCTAAAAAAGGAGAATAAAAATGGATAAACACATCATCGTTGGAGTTCATATTGTCAACCGCGAAGCCCATGCCCTGCGGGTGCAGGAAGTATTCACAAAGTACGGCGCCGAAATCAAAACCCGGCTCGGAATGCACGATGATATCTGCCCCGCAAACGGCCTGATTCTGCTGGAAATGACGGATACGCCTGAAACCTGCCGAATGATCGCAGAGGTTGAAAAAATCGAAGGCGTCGATTGTAAAACCATGACCTTCGAGCATTAAACCCGGGCATAAATAGGCGCTATTTTGTGGCTGTTAATAACCGGGACACAATTTGTAGTGTTTTGTTAATTCTGTACACATTTATTAAAAGGCATCACAAAAAACTGTTGATAAAAAGAATTTATCCAGTAGTATGTGGTACCTTCACAGAAAGGGATAAAGAGGAGGACAGCATGAGGAACGTAAGTCGTACAATCATTGTTCAAACCGAACAGGGACTGCACTTGAGACCGGCTGCTGAAGTCTCCAAAATCGCGCAGAAATTCGATGCAATCGTGACCTTCCGAAAACCCGGCAGCTGCGCCAATGCCGACAGCGTCATCGAACTTTTAACACTGGGCGCACTGCACGGCGATGAACTGAAACTTTCCGCCATCGGCGCACAGGCCGAAGAGGCCGTTCATGCCATCAGTTCATTTCTGGAAAACTACAAAGAGGAACATCTGGCCATCGGCAGCATAAAAACATGTGCCGCATAATATTTTGAGCATACCGTTTTGCCTCGTAAAAGCCTGCCCGGCATCCAGCCCGGCAGGCTTTTTTAACAAAGGGGCAATATAATCCAAAAAACAGATTGCACCACAGCCGCAAGCATCCCTATCTTTGGGCGCTCATGGAAGCGTAGCTCAGTCGGTAGAGCAGCTGACTCTTAATCAGCGGGTCCGGGGTTCGAGCCCCCGCGCTTCTACCACTTTAAACTCCCGTTTCAGTCAATACTGGCGGGGGTTTTCTTCATTTTGGCGGGGTTTGCTGTTTCCGTGATAACCCGTGATATTTAGAGATAAAAACGGATGTTTTACAAAAGAAGCGGCAAATAAATGCCAAAGATACCCCCGCCCCCTCCTTTGGGGCCCCATATGCCCGGGGTATGTTATGGATCATTCCGCTGTGGAATCACCGCCGCACGGTTACAGAAAGCGATGGGAGAGGTGTCGATGTAATTGATGGAAGGCAGAACCTCGGCCATTCCGAAAGGCATCCTATTACGTGAGTTAATGAAGGGGGGCCGGGAAAAGGAATAGTTCCTGCCAGTCAGGTCAATCCGCGTTTACACCTCTGTGTAGTAGGAAATATATCGATTTTATCTATTTATACTTGGTTTTTAGTATAAATGCGTATAAACGGCTATAAACGAGTAGAAGTGCATGGAAAGAAGGTCTGGATGAATCCAATAAAAAATCCGTTTTCGCCGGGAGCGGGATCTCCGCCGCCCGAACTGGTTGGCCGCGATCCCATCCTTGAACAGGCCAGAATCCTTTTTGGAAGGATAAGAAGCGGTCGTGCGGAAAAAAGCATGTTGCTCACGGGGCTGCGTGGCGTTGGTAAAACAGTTCTGCTTAATGAAATTGAGCGAATTGCCTGGGCGGATGGATACTGCACCGTTGCTTTCGAGGCGCACGAAAACAAACCGCTGGGTCCGCTGATTGCTGCACATTTAAGGCCGCTCCTTTTTGAACTGGACCGGGTTGCCGGGGCGGGGGACAAAGTGAAGAGGGGCCTGCGTGTGCTACGGAGTTTCATGGGTGGGCTCAAGGTTACTTACAGCGATGTCACAATATCGCTGGATATCGACCCGGAACTGGGAACCGCTGACAGCGGCGATCTGGAAATTGACCTGCCGAACCTGATGGTTGCGGTGGGCGAGGCTGCGCAGGAGAGAAACTGTGCTGTTGCTGTGTTGATCGATGAGATTCAGTACTTCAATACAAAAGAACTAGGCGCCCTGATCATGGCAATGCACAAAGTTCAGCAACGGACTTTGCCGGTGTTGCTTGTAGGGGCCGGCTTGCCGATTCTGCCGGGATTGGCCGGCAACTCAAAGTCGTATGCGGAGCGGCTGTTCAGTTTTCCTGAAGTTGGGGCTCTTTCTAAGGATGATGCAAGTCGGGCACTGGCTGATCCGGCGGATAGCGAGGGGGTGGCCTTTGAGGAGGCAGCCCTGGATGAGATATTTCGTCTGACCAAAGGGTACCCGTATTTTATTCAGGAGTGGGGATACCAGGCCTGGAATCATGCGCAAAGCAGTCCGATTTCATTATCGGTAGTTCAGGAGGCAAGCAACACTGTCATTCCCCGTCTTGATGAGAATTTCTTCAGAGTACGCTTTGATCGTTTGACTCCAAGCGAAAAGAATTTTCTGCGCGCTATGGCTGAAATGGGGTCGGATGCTCATCGGACCGGTGACATTGCGGAGGTGCTTGGTGTAAAGGTTACCAGCCTTGGACCCGTGCGGGCGAAGTTGATCAACAAAGGAATGGTATACAGTCCTGCTCATGGTGATCTGGCTTTCACGGTGCCTCTGTTTGATGAATTCATGATTAGGGCAATTCCTCAATTTCCTGACAAGTAAGCCGGGAGCAGAGAGCCGTCTACCTCTTGTTTTTCCGAACCCGGTATAAGGGATGCTTTCTCGGCGGCCATCGGTATAACCTGCTTCTTCGCGCTCGGATAACGATGGCTGGATCACCCTCCGGCTTGTTGTGGATGAAAGGGGCTGCATTCCTGCTCAAGCGAACCAGTCCGACCGTTTGCGGCACAATCGCTTCGTCAGTTACTGTCCTGCTGGAAACGGTCGCGTTAAAATAAAAGGACTTCCAAAATGAAAGCATGGGTTCGCAGAACAGCGGTAATTATCAGCTGCTGCGTGAGTATCCCGAACTCCTTAAAACGCATTTGCGCGCCGTTCTGGAACTCTCCCGGGAATTCGATGTTCGTGTTTTGGTGCCCATGGTAACGCAGTCCGAAGATGTCGAAATCGTGAAAGAATGCCTGGTCAAGCTCGGGGCGGAGCTGGGGATATATCTCCACTCCCAAAAATCGGGGCCATGATCAAAACGCCCGCCGCCGCGCTGTCAGCCCGGAAACTGGCACCGTACGTCGACTTCATGAGCTTCGGCACGAACGACCTGACGCAATATGCGTTTGCCGCCGACCGGGAAAACGCGGCGGTGGAGCAGTACTTCGACGATGCTTCGGATGTCATCTTCAGGCTGATGCAGGCTGTGCACGAAGACGTGCCGGATATGCCCCTGTCCGTGTGCGGCGAGCTGGCTGGAAGACCGGAGCATATTCCCCGGCTATTGCAGTGCGGCATAAGAACATTGAGCGTTGCACCGGCACTGATACCGATGACCAAAGAGGCCATCCGCAAGACGACATGCAACAAGCCCACATAAGGAATTACCAGATGCTGGAATTGACCCGAATGGCAGGATCCTTCCGGTACGCAGACGTAAAATAAGTTCCTATTTCGTTCGCTATGTGGCCGAGAACGAGGTAGACACGAGCCTCATACAAATACAAGGACACACAATGAGTATAGGTACAGTAAAATGGTTTAGCGCTGAAAAGGGCTTTGGTTTTATCACCCCCGATGACGGCGGAACCGACATGTTCGTCCATCATTCTGACATTCAGTCTGCCGGATATGCATCGCTCGATGAAGGGCAGAAAGTTTCCTTCGATGT
>QKFE01000207.1 GCA_003252225.1 Kiritimatiellales bacterium
CCCCGTTTCGAGAAAAGCCCTCAAACAGGGTTTATTAAGCGGGGAGGGGCGCGGGGAGGGGGCCTGAAACCTGAATGTGAAGCCGACGGGCGGAGTTTACCGGTTGAGCGCGGCGAAGCCTTTATCGAGCAGCTTTTTGGTGGTTTCGTTCCGCGTGTTTTTATCGGGGGCTCCGAGCACAACCGAAACCACCCGGTTTCCATTCTGCTGGGCCGTCGCGGCAAGCGACCATCCGCCGCGGTCGTGATAGCCGGTTTTCAGTCCGTCGCAGCCTTCATAGGGGTCTTTTCCGATCAGCGCATTCCGGTTGGCCAGCATGAATTTATCTTTCCGGAGCGGGGTCAGCGGGAGGTACGTCAGTTTGGTTCCGGTATAGTTCAGGGTTTGCGGATGCCGCAGGCAGGCCAGACTCAATATGGCGATATCGTATGCCGTGCTGATATCCGGCTGTTCGCCGTCGGACGGCGGAAGCCCGTGTTCGGAATGGTACACCGTTGAATTCATGCCCAGTTCGCGCGCTTTCTGGTTCATCATATCCACAAACAGTTCGCGCGTTCCGCCGACATGCAGGGCCAGCGCGCGGGCCGCATCATTGGCCGAATGAATCATCAGCGCCTTCAGCAGATCATCGACCGTGAAACAGCCGCTTTCCCGCGGATCCAAATAGACCTCCGATCCGCCGATTTCGGCAACTTCCTTTGTGATGGCGACTTTATCGCTTGGGCTGATCATCCCGGCGTCAATCTGTTCGAGCGTAACCAGCAGCGTCATCAGTTTCGTTACGCTGGCCGGATAGGCGTATGAATGCGCCTGATCTTCAAAAAGGATTTTCCCGGTGCGCGCATCAATCACGATGGCACTGGCGTAAGTTTTCCCGACGAGGCTGGAATAGACTTTTGAGGTTCGGCGATCCGGGAGGTCGCGGCGCAGGTAACCGTCGCGATTCCCCGGCGAAGCAATCGTTTCGCCGCTTCGGCTGCGCGGAGCCGGTTTCGGCAGCGGCGCGCTTTGAACGGTCTTTTTCGGTGCGGCAGGCGCCGGTTTGGGTTCTTCCGGCGGTAGCAGGTTCAGTTCCGGAATTTCAAATTTGGAGGGAGGCGGTGTTTGGGACTGTGTTTTCAGTTCCGGGCGCGTTACTGGCGCCGTCGGCTCTTTCGCCGGTTTCGGTTTTTTGGCGCGCGCGCCGATAAAGAGGATAAAAATACCGACATGCAGGGCAATCAAAACCGCGGCAATGACTGTGACGTTGCTTTTCTTCATTGAATATGTACCAATCTCCAAACTTCGCGATGTATTTGAAGCCAAACTTCAAGGAATTCATGCACGACATACAATCCCAATTTGTAAAAAACATCCTCGCCGACATAAAAACCGACCCCCGCGAACAGGCTTCCGCCTTCGCCGCATCCAACATCGCCCTCTGCAAATACTGGGGCAAACGCGATCCCGCCCTGAACCTGCCCGTAAACTCCAGCCTATCCATCTCCCTCGGTCGGTTGGGAACTCAAACCGAATTACGAAAACGCGACGGGGGCGTCGCGTCTACCCTCTCGGGCAACAACGTAGACGCGACGCCCTCGTCGCGTGATGTTGTCTGGCTAAACGGCAATCTGCAATCCCCCCAATCCCCCTTCGCCAAACGCATCACCGCCTTTCTCGACCT
>QKFE01000045.1 GCA_003252225.1 Kiritimatiellales bacterium
GGCATTCGTGCAGAAGTTGCGGAGCGCGATGCTGCGACAACTGAAATACAACCGAATAACTGGAGGATCCGGCTTTCGTCGGATGGGTTATTAAAACCGGGGCGTTTGTCGGGGATGATTCGGCTCCATTTTTCATCGGGTACCGTCACGGTTCCGGTAATTGGAACGGTAAAATCTTCGCTGCAGGTGGTTCCGGATCGGATTACCGTTTCGCGCAACTCGCAAAAACCGGTTGAGCGGCTGGTGATGGTGCGTTCTTTGGATGATACCCCAATCGCGACTCTTTCCGCCGAACTAAACGGAATTGACGGTTCGGTGGAGGTGATGCAGTTGACGGATAAAAAGTGGCAGGTGAAGGCAAGTCTTTTTCCGGCTTCGGCAAACGAAGGGGCTCGAATAGTGATCACGACTTCCGCCGAACAACAGGGAAAAATCAGTATCCCGCTGATCGTTAAGTGAGCGTTCTGTGCCTGATCATCGGTAGTTATCCGTCTGCCGCAAGGCTTGGAATTGCCCGGTATTCTGTGTTTAAAATAGCCGAATGCAGAAGCTGGAAAATATAGCTCGATTTATCCGGGGTTTAACCTTCGCGGTTTTCGTTTTCTGCCATTCCGCTTCGGCGGAGCGCGTATTGAGAAGTATCAGCGAAATCCGAAGCCTGTCGCCGGAACGGGCCGCAGAGGGATTACCCGTTGAAGTGGAAGGGCAGGTGGTGAATGTGCACGCCCGATACTACGGCCTGTTTATTCACGACGGCCAAAACGGAATCTACATCGAACGTGCTCAGACGATTCTTTTCAGCGGCGTCGCTTTCGGGGATGTTGTCCGGATTACGGGCACAACGGTGAAAGGCGGGTTTATGCCGGGGATATCCGCCCGAAATTTTGAGGTTTTATCAAAACAACCGCTATTGAAAAGCCGTCCGTTCCGTCCGGGGGATTTCTTCAAACCGGCGCTGGATTGCGAATGGGTTTCGGTTGAGGGGCGCGTTATTGAGCAGAAGGTGGTCGAGTATTACGAAAGCATTGTCGTTAAGCTGGAGGTTTTTGATTCGGTGATCGATGTGCAGATTCCGTATTCGGAAAGCGCGCTGCGTAAAATCGCCTCCCTGATGTTTAAACGGGTGGTGTTTGATGCGGTCGTCGGGACTTCTTACAATGATGAACGGCAGATGATCGGGCGCGTTTTCTTTGCGGCATCGGCGGATCAGCTTCGGGTGGTCGAAGAGGAGGTTCCGTCGGAAGATATTGAAACCGTCCCGATTCATGAGCTGCTGCGGGTGGATTCGGATACCGGGACGCAGATCCGTACGCAGGGCACAGTGACTTATGCAGAAGGGAATCAGCTTTTTCTCCGCGGCGAAAAGGCGAATCTGAAAGTGGTGACGGCGGTTCCGGCGAATGTTGAAATCGGCGACTATGTCGAACTGACCGGGTTTGCCTGGCCCCGGCCGATCAGTCCGGCGTTCCGGGCGCGGAAGGTTCATGTGATCATGAAAAACAAGGAGCCTGTTCCGGTTCGCCCCGTTTTTGTGACCGACACCTCTTCTCCGCAATGGAGTGTCGAGGGCCGGGAAATTGATGCGGCGTTGAATTATGAACTGGTTGAGCTGGATGCGGAGCTGCTGGATATCGGCAAATCGTTTGTGATTTTACAGGGTGCTCCGGAGGGAGGCGAGCAGGTCACGTTGCGTTGCCGGAAAAATGAGCACTTTTTTGAAGCAACGCTTCCGCCCGGCGTGGAGCTGGATGCCGGAATCAAAGCCGGCGCGGTTCTGCGTTTGACGGGGATCTGCCAACTGATCCAGCACCCGCAGATCGGCTGGCGTTTGTATATCGACGGATTCAGGCTTCAGCTGCGCGGTGCCGACAGCGTCAAGGTTTTGGTGCCGACCCCGTGGCTGACCCAAAAAAAACTGGCCTGGATTTCGGAAATTATGGCCGGCATCCTCTTCCTTTTCCTGATCTGGGTTGTGGCGTTACGCAAACTCGTGGATAAACAGACCCGTATCATCGGCAAGCAGGTAAAACGGGAGTCGATTTTAAGCGAACGCCAGCGCATCGCCCGCGAACTGCACGACAATCTGGAACAGGGACTGGCCGGAATGGCGATCCAGCTGCGCGGCTGCAAAAAACTGATGGAAATCAATACGGCAAAATCGCTGGCTTCCATCCGGCAAACGCGCAGTCTGGCGGAAAACGCATCGAATGAAATAAAAGAACAGCTCGATTCCCATTTCAGTGAAGTCGAAAATGACGCGGTAAAAAGCCGTACGGCGATTGAGGTGGTTCAGGGCATGCTGGCGCACTGCAGCGAAGAATCGCGAAGCTCAATTCTGGATCTGCGAGGCGGGCTGCTCGAAAAAATGGATTTGATTCCGGCGATTGAAACCGCACTGCATCCGTTGGTTGACGGAACGGAGATTCGGCTGGAAGTACAGGTTCGCGGCGCCGCGCGAAAGCTGAAACAGATTGCCGAACGCAACCTGCTGCTGATCGTGAAAGAGGCGGCGACGAATGCGGTTCGCCATTCCGGCCCGTCAAGAATTCAGGTCGAGGTTGCATATGCGCCGGATCGCCTTATGATTCAGATTTCGGATGACGGCTGCGGTTTTGATCCGGAGCAGCTTCCTCCGTCCGGCCGGTTCGGCCTGCGGGGAATGCACGAACGCGTCAACCAGTTAAAAGGCACGATCTGTTTTGAAAGTAAAAAAGGCGAAGGCACCGAAGTGAGAATTGAACTGCCTTCGACGCAGGAATGGGAGCTGGGGCATAATGGCGGATGAGATAAAAGTTTTAGTGGTTGATGACAATGCGCTGCTTCGGCTGGGGCTCACCGAAACCATTAATATTGAACCGGGTTTGACACCGGTGGGCGCGGCGGCAAACAGTGTCGAAGCCTTAACGCTTTACCGAAAATTCCGCCCCGATGTCGTCACCATGGATTACCAGATGCCGGGCGACAGCGGACTGGTCTGCACTCAGAAAATCATAGCTGAATTTCCGGACGCAAAAATCATCCTGCTTTCGGTTTTCGATTCCGAAGAAGATATCTGGAAAGCGGTGCAGGCCGGGGTGAAAGGCTATCTCACCAAAAAGGCCGGAGAAGTGGAAGACGTGCTCGAAGCGATTCATGAAGTGGCCGCCGGCGGAACCTATTTTCCGGCAGTTATCGCCCAGAAACTGGAGAGGCGCAACGATCAGGAAAGCCTCACGCCGCGCGAAATGGACGTGCTGAAACTGCTGGCGGACGGATGCAGCAATAAGGAAATCGTCGATGCGCTGGGGATCTCTTTGCCGACGGTGAAGCTGCACATCATTAACCTGCGCGAAAAACTCGGCGCTGCCGACCGGACGCAGGCGGTTGTCGCCGCCTTCAAGCGCGGCATTCTGCATATTAACGAATAGCGTTCGCCCGATTGGCCTTTTGCCGCATCGGGGGCTGAATTACCTTGACTCAAAGGGCTGTTTTCCAATGATTGGGCGCTTTGCAGCGAATGCCGGTAATTGGAAAAGGAGCGTTCTATGTTGGGTGTAGGCATCATCAAAGCGGCCATGACAAAGCGGGGTTTTAAACATCGGCGGACCGAAGACGGAATGACGGTGAACGGGCAATATGCCCGGAACCTACAGTATGTCTATTCCAAGCAATACCAGGCAAAAAGCGGACTGGTGGTGGATCTGGTTTACTTTGCCGTCGATATTCTCGCTGAAAAACTGGTGATCGGGTTTTACCGCGAAAACCCTAAAATCGAAAACGGGGTGTATGACAATGCCAGCCGTGCCATTGCGCTGGATAAGCTGGATGCCGACAACCTCGAAAAGGCACTCGATAAATTAATCACCTCCATCCGCGACCATTTTAATTAAGGAGAACAACATGAATTATGAGCAGCTTTTCGCCGACCGCATCGGCGGAACCCAGTTCGGAAAATCCACCGAAATCTATAAATTCGAAAAAATCAAACGCGCCAAAGCCAAAGCGCGTAAACAGCAGCCCGATCTGGAAATCCTCGACTTCGGCGTCGGCGAGCCCGACCAAATGGCGCCGGCCCCGATCCGCGAAGCGCTGAAAATTGAAGTGGATAAGCCGGAAAACCGCGGCTATGCCGATAACGGCGGCCCCGAATTCAAACAGGCCGCCGCCGATTACATGAAAAAGTTTTTCGGCGTTGAACTCGATCCGGCCACCGAAATCAACCACAGCATCGGAACCAAACCGGCGCTGGCCATGCTTCCGCTCGCTTTCGTGAATCCGGGCGATGTAGTTTTCCAGACCGTTCCGGGCTATCCGATCATGGCGACGCATTCCAAATATCTCGGCGCCGAAGTGGTCAATATTCCGCTGCTCGAAGAGAACGCCTTCCTGCCGGATCTGAAAGCGATCGATCCGGCCGTTGCCGATAAATGCAAGCTGTTTTACATCAACTACCCGAACAACCCGACCGGCGCGGTGGCTACCCCCGAATTTTACGACGAGCTGATCGCGTTCGCGAAAATGCACAATATTCTGATCATTCAGGATGCGCCGTATTCCACCCTTGTTTATGACGGCGAGCGCACGTCGCTGCTGCAGCGTCCGGGCGCGAAAGACTGTACGCTCGAACTGCACTCGATGTCCAAGGCGTATAACATGACCGGGTGGCGTCTGGCCTTTTTCTGCGGCGCGGAATGGGCGGTAAATGCACTGGCAACCGTCAAGGACAATTGCGACAGCGGGCAGTTTAAAGCCATTCAGAAAGCGGCCTGTGTCGGTATTGCCGATGAAACGCTGGCGGAAGAGATCTGCAGTCACTACGAAAAACGCCTGCGCCGTTTGGTCGAAATTCTCTGCGAAGTCGGATTCGATGCCAAAATGCCGGGCGGCACCTTTTTCCTTTATACGAAAGCGCCGAAAGGGGCGGGCGATATTACCTTCGCGAATGCCGAAGAGGCGTCTTTGTACCTCATTGAAAACTTCGGCATCTCCACGGTTCCGTGGGACAACACCGGGCCGTTCATCCGTTTCGGCGCGGTATTCGAATCCGCCGGCGAAGCAGACGATGAGCGCGTACTGAATGAACTCGCGGCCCGTCTGAAAAAAGCCGACCTGAAATTCTAACCTGGAGGGACGACCGCTGTGTCGTCCTTTTAAATAAATCCCGGAATCCCATGAGCGAAAAAGCGAAAATCATTTACACCATCACCGACGAAGCACCGGCACTGGCCACGCAATCCCTGCTTCCCATTATTCAGGCCTTCACCTCCGCCGCAGGCGTTACGGTTGAAACGCGCGATATTTCTCTGGCCGGCCGCATTCTGGCGGTGTTTCCCGAATATCTGACCGATGAGCAGAAAGTCGGGGACGCACTGACGGAATTGGGCGAACTCGCAAAAACACCCGAAGCGAACATTATCAAGCTGCCGAATATTTCCGCCTCGATTCCGCAGATGAAAGCGGCGATCGCCGAGCTGCAAAGCAAAGGATACAACCTGCCGGAATATGAAGATCCGGCCGCACAGCCGCGCTACGACAAAGTTAAAGGCAGCGCCGTCAATCCGGTTCTGCGCGAAGGCAATTCCGACCGCCGCGCCGCTTCCGCCGTAAAACAGTACGCCAAAAATAACCCGCACCGCATGGGCGCGTGGTCGGCCGATTCAAAGTCCGTTGTTTCCAGTATGTCTGCCGACGACTTTTTCGGAAACGAACAGTCGGTCACGGTTCCGGCAGAAACAACCGCTAAAATCCAGCTGACCGGCAACGACGGCAAAACCATCCTGTTGAAAGACAGGCTCGCTTTGCAGGAAGGCGAAGTGATCGACGGCACGTTTATGAGTGCAAAAGCGCTCGAAGCGTTTCTCGAAAAACAGGTGAAAGCATCCAAAGAAAACGGAACGCTTTTCTCCCTGCACATGAAAGCCACGATGATGAAGGTTTCCGACCCGATCATTTTCGGCCACTGTGTAAAGGTCTTCTACAAACCGGTGCTCGAAAAATATGCCGATGTTTTGGCCGAGCTCGGTTTCGATGCGAACAACGGGATCGGCGACCTTTACGCCAAAATCGAAAAACTTCCGCCCGAACAGAAAGAAAAAATTAAGGGTGAAATCGCCGCGCTTTATAAAACTGCGCCCGATCTCGCGATGGTCGATTCCGACAAAGGCATCACCAACCTGCATGTTCCGTCCGATGTAATTATTGATGCTTCGATGCCCGCCGCCATCCGCAGCTCCGGGCAGATGTGGAATAAAGACGGAAAACAGCAGGACACTAATTTTGTAATACCCGACCGCTGCTATGCCGGTGTTTATCAGGCCACCGTTGATTTCTGTAAACAAAACGGCGCATTCGACCCGGCCACAATGGGCTCTGTTCCGAACGTCGGGCTGATGGCGCAGAAAGCCGAAGAATATGGCTCGCACGATAAAACGTTTGAAATACCTTTCGCCGGAACCGTGCAAATTGTCGATGCCGA
>QKFE01000165.1 GCA_003252225.1 Kiritimatiellales bacterium
TCGGCGTCGTTTTCAGCAGTACCGGCATTCACCACCAGCATAAAGCGGTCGGCGGCCATCCGGTAGACGGTGAGGTCGTCGATCGTTCCGCCGTCGTTGTTGAGCATAAAGCCGTAACGCACCTGCCCGACGGCCGATTTCCCGATATTGCAGGTGAGCAGGTTTTCGAGGTCGGCCAAAGCCGTTTCGCCGGAAAGTTCGAATTCGCCCATATGGCAGATATCAAAAACAGACGCCTTTTTCCGGGTCTGTTCGTGTTCCTGAAGAATGCCCGCATATTGAATCGGCATATCCCATCCGCCGAACCCTCCCATGCGCGCGCCGAGTTGCTGATGCTGCCTGTGCAGCGGTGTTTTTTTCATGATGGGCGCACCATAACGAAATCGCCGGGAACGCCGCAAACGGAATTTGATCCGATTAACATTAAAACGAAAATGAGTCCTTAGCGCGGCGGAGTCGCAACCAAATGTGAACCACTAATGGACACTAATTTATTAAAAGAAGATCGCGAAGTTGTAACATCTGTTCTTAGCGCGCTTTGCGTCCTTCTGTTAAAATTTGGTTTCGGCTCTGCTGGTTCAGGATGAGATGCGCCCGATGAGAACGGCCTCAACTGGGAAATAGGGGTTGTTCCGCGGATGGGGTCTGTTAAATTAGAACGATGCGGCGGGTAACCTGCCCTACTTAATTCAGCCTTATATCCGGCGTAGTGCCTGACGCCGGCTTGCTTTTTAAAGGAAGATGTGATGATTACGTTTGTTATTGCGCTGGGACTGCTGATTGCCGGTTATTTTGTGTATGGCGCGGTGGTTGAAAAACTGTTCGGCATTGACGGAAACGCGGAAACCCCGGCGGTAAAATTTAACGACGGCGTTGATTTTGTTCCCATGCCCGCCTGGCGGATTTTCATGATCCAGTTTCTGAATATCGCCGGGCTCGGCCCGATTTTCGGCGCAATTATGGGGGCGATGTACGGCGCCAGTGCCTTTCTCTGGATCGTTTTCGGCTGTATTTTCGCCGGTGCTGTTCACGACTTTTTTTCAGGGATGCTCTCGATTCGGCACGACGGGGCCAGTATTCCCGAGGTGGTCGGCCAATACCTCGGCAACGGCGTCAAACAGTTCATGCGCGGGTTTTCCGTGATTCTGCTGCTGCTCGTCGGCGTTGTTTTCATTCTCGGCCCGGCCGGTATTCTTTCCACGCTGGCGGAAAGCAACAGCTGGCCCGCGCTGCTTCAGAATAAAACCCTCTGGCTGGTTGTCATTCTCGTCTACTACATCGCCGCCACCATGCTTCCGGTCGATAAAGTCATCGGAAAAATATACCCCGTTTTCGGCGCGGCCCTCCTGATTATGGCTTTCGGCCTGCTCATCAGCCTCTTTAAAAACAACGCGCCGATTCCCGAACTCTCCCTCGAAACCGTCCGGAATATGCACAGCAAGGCCGATTCCCAGCCGCTCTTCCCGATGCTTTTCATCACCATTGCCTGCGGCGCGATTTCCGGCTTCCACTCCACCCAGTCGCCAATGATGGCCCGCTGTATGAAAAGCGAAAAACTCGGCCGCCGTATTTTCTATGGCGCCATGATCGCCGAAGGCATCGTCGCCCTCATTTGGGCCGCCGCTGCGATGAGTTTTTGGGGCGGCATTCAGGAACTCAACGATACCATTCCCACACTGGCCGGAAATAAAGCCGCAACCGCCGTCAATCTGATCTGCAACACCTGGCTCGGAAAAATAGGCGGTATTCTCGCCATCCTCGGCGTCATCGCCTGCCCGATCACCTCCGGCGATACCGCCTTCCGCAGCTGCCGCCTCATTGTCGCCGATTTCACCAAACTCGACCAGAAACCGATCTCCAAACGCCTGCTGGTGAGCGTCCCGCTTTTTGTGATCGCCCTCGTCGTCACCAAGCTCGATTTCGGCATTATCTGGCGCTATTTCGGTTTTTCAAATCAGGCCCTGTCCGTCATCGTGCTCTGGGCCGCCGCGGTTTATATGGCGAAAAACAAAAAGAATTACTGGATCGTCCTGCTCCCGGCCGCTTTCATGACCGCCGTCTGTTCCACCTACATTCTGCTGGCCCCCGAAGGGCTCAAACTGGCCCCGATCATTGCCTACCCCTCCGGACTCATCCTCACCGCCGCCCTCACCGCCCTGTTTTTCCTTCGGGCCGTGCGGAACCGCACTTGATTCTTGACCGGCGGCCGAAAAGTTATACCCTCAAGTATAACCAAAGGAGACGCTCATGCGCATGAAAATGTTCAACAAGGGACAGGTGGTCATTCCGGCCGAAATCCGGAAACAACTGCAACTGGAATCCGGGGACATGCTTGATGTCAGCTTCAATGATGAACGGGCATGCATTGAACTGAAAAAAGCGGCCAACCAGACGGGGCGGCTGGCCGGTTCGCTTGCCGTGTATGCCAAAGAAAAAAAATTCCCTTCCCGCAAACAGATGCATGAAGCTTTTGCCAAAGGGCTTACCCATGAAACATAGCCTGATCGACACCAACGTGATTATCCGTTATCTGGTTGAAGATCCGGAAACCGTTGCCGCGAAATTCAAAGGGATATATCCGTTTTTTGAAAAGATTGAACAAGGCGCGCTGAAAGTGCAACTGCCCGAACTGGTCTTGTTTGAAGCCTTTTTTGTGCTGACAAGTTTCTACGAGATTCCATCCCCCCAAGCTGCCGAAACTCTGGATCAGCTTGTTTCACTGAAGGGGGTCACCATGCAGGATAAAGGACTGATGCGCTCCTGCCTGACCCTTTTAAAAAGCAAAAACATCGATCTGGTCGATGCCTACATCCTCGCCCTTTCCCGCCGTAAAAACATCAACACGGTCTACTCCTATGATAAAGATCTGGAAAAGAACGGACTCGAGTTGCTGACGATCGGCTGATTCATCCTGTTTTCCCGGTTGAAACGCAACGGGGAATACGTAACATCCTACATTGCGGAGTTAACCATGAACGAACTGTATAAAGAACTGCTCATTAAAATCGGCGAAGACCCCGAACGCGAAGGGCTGCTCAGTACGCCCGAACGCGCGGCGAAGGCGATGGAGTTCCTGACGAAGGGATATCACCAGAAACTCGAAGACGTGATCAACGACGCCATTTTCACCGTTGAAGACAACCACATGATCATCGTGAAGGATATTGAGCTATACAGCCTTTGCGAACACCACATGCTGCCGTTTTTCGGAAAGTGCCATATCGGCTATATCCCCGAAGGCAAGGTGCTTGGCGTCAGCAAACTGGCCCGTATCGTCGACCTTTATGCCCGCCGACTTCAAATTCAGGAACGGCTGACCAATCAGGTGGCAACCGCCATTTTGGAAACCATCACTCCCGAAGGCGTCGGCGTGGTGATTGAAGCCAAACACCTCTGCATGATGATGCGCGGGGTTGAAAAACAGAACTCCTGCATGGTGACCTCCGCCATGCTCGGCAGTTTCCGCAAAGAACAATCCACACGGAATGAATTCCTGAAACTCATCGGGAAATGACATTCGAAAGCTACGATTCGACATATTTAAAAGCACACTGTTTCACGGGAGGGTAAACAGTGAACAGAAAGATCGGATTTTTAATCGCGGCGGCTTTGGCGTTTTCTGCTGAGGCCAAAGAATATGCGGTGATCGACATTATCGGCGACAGCATTTCATCCGGAACTAACCCCGAAATCGGCGGCAATTTCGGGTGGGTGAATATGCTGTTCGGCGAAAGCGGTTTCGGGATTCCCGCCAAAACCAACACCGTCTTTTCCCTCTGGCCCGGAATACAGGTTCACAACAGCGCGGTTTCGGGATCGCGCGCGTCACAGTGGGCTGACGACTGGAACGGGAACCTCAGTGCCGTAAAAAGCCGCCAACCGGATCTTGTCGTTGTTTACATCGGCGGAAACGATTTTCTCTACTATATCGAGGACGGCGTCATGACCTCCGCCGAGCTGGCCGAATATGAGGCGAACCTCACCGCGATTGTCACCGACCTGCAAAACAACGACCCCGTTCCTGACATTATTCTGGCAACCTATTACGACATGTTCGACGGCCACAGCCACAACCTCGACGGGGCGATGGGGAAATATATCAACTCCTCCGAAATCGTGCCGCGCGGAAACACCGTCATTGCCGACGTCGCCGCATCAAACAACTGCTATCTGATTGACGGCATTTACGGCGCGTTTTTCCACCGGGGCTACGGCGCGGAACTCGGCGATCAGAACTCCATTTCACCCGCCTTTATGGATACCCCGCTAACCCGTTTTGATGTACACCCCATCACTCCCGGACACAGCGCAATTCACGATCTGTTTTTTGAAAAGCTCGCCTATCTGAAACAGTTCGCCGTTCCGGAAAACTGGATGCACGAATACGGGTTCAGCGCAGATTCAAACAGTGCCCAATTTGATTCCGATAACGACGGGCACGCAAACTGGGAAGAATATTTCGCCGGAACCGATCCCACCAACCGCCATTCCGTATTTTCAATTCAAACGACACAACTCACGCCAACCGGAAACATTATTCAGTGGAACGCCGCGCCCAACCGGAAATACGACCTTTTCAGCTCAACTAATTTGACCAGCGATTTCACCCTTATTCATACCGACATCACCGGCGGTTCAATTACAGCCGCCGTTCCCGAAACCGCGCAACCGCAGTTTTACCGCATTGAAGTCCGATTGCCATAACGTAGACGCGACGCCCCCGTCGCGTTGTGCACGCAAAACCGTTTTCAAAAGAAACGCGACGAGGGCGTCGCGTCTACGTTCGCATTACATCGGATCGGGGTAGCGGTATTCCCGGCCTTCATAATTTTGAAAAACGACTTCATCGCCTTCGCGCCGGATTTGGGCCGATGAAAGAATCGGAACCTTTCCGCCGCCGCCGGGCGCATCGATGACATATTGCGGAATCGCGGGCCCCGAAATCTTTCCGTGCAGCGACTGGATCAGTTCGATCCCTTTTTCGACCGGTGTGCGAAAATGGGCGGAACCGCTTACAGGATCGCACTGCAATAAATAGTAGGGTTTTACATTGATTTCGAGCAGGCCGTAAAACAGCTCAACCAGCGTCTGTGTGTCATCGTTAACGCCCTTCAGCAATACGGTCTGGCTGAACATTCCGATCCCGGAATCGGCCAGTTTCCGACAGGCGGTTTTGGTTTCGGGAGTCAGTTCGTCGGGATGAATAAAATGGAGGCTGAGCCAAACGCGATGTTTCCGCAGAATGGAACAAAGCCCGTCGGTAATCCGCTGCGGCAGCACCGCCGGAACCTTTGAGCCGATCCGCACCATCCGCACATGCGGAACAGCCCGAATACGGGAAAGCAGTTTATCGAGCGCATCGTCGGTCATTGCCAGCGGATCGCCGCCGGAAATGAGCACATCGCGGATTTCGGGATGCGATTCGATGTATTGAAAGGATTCCTCGAAAGTAGACGTTGTTTTGAATTCATTTTTCCCCACCATTCGCGAACGGGTGCAATAGCGGCAATAAACCGGGCAAAAGGCGGTAACCAGAAACAGCACTTTATCGGGATAGGTGTGGATCAGATTCGGAGCAACCCGGTGATTCTCTTCGCCGAGCGGATCGGCCAGTTCGCCGATTGCACGGTATTTTTCGGCCGATCTCGGAATTACCGTTTTCCGCAACGCCGCGCTGTTCCGCACAACGGAGAGATAATACGGCGTCACCGCAAACACCCGGCCTTCCGCCGCCGCCCGTTCGTCATCCGTCAGTTCAACAACTTCCGCCAACCCGTCCGCCGTTGTAATCCGTCCGGCCAGCTCTTCTTTCCATTCGCTATCCATCGGGAAAAACTATCAGCGCAACGGGAGCCCAGACAACCTATAAATCAGTTATCGGTTGTCGGTTGTCAGGCAAAGGTGCTCGGCCCCGACAACCAATAACTGATAACTGGATTCGGGAAATTTTTCGATTTCCCGAATCCCAAACTTTTTTTGTGATGGATCGCCGGGAAGTGCCTATAGTGAGTAGAGAGACGAATATTATGAAAACAGAAACGGACATCAACACACTCATTTCGCGGGCAGCAGCGGGCGATCTCGGCGCGTTTTCGCAACTCATAAAACTACACGAAACCGACCTGCTCGCCTTTGCCCTTTACCGGATGCCCGTTTATGAAGAGGCCGTCGAAGCCGTACAGGATACGTTTGTGCGCGCCCACCAACAGCTGGCTGAATTTAAAACCGGCGGCGATTTCGGAACCTGGCTGCGCGCGATCTGCCGCTACCAAATCCTGACCCGCGCAAAAACCTATTCCCGCCGCAAAGCGCACCACGAAAATTACACCGCACAAATCGACCTGCTCACCGCACAACATCTTTCCGAGCAGGATGCAGACCCCGAACAGAATCTGCTCGCCACCCTCAAAACCTGTCAGGAGCAGCTCTCCGACGCCAACCGTCAACTG
>QKFE01000213.1 GCA_003252225.1 Kiritimatiellales bacterium
GGTGTTAAAATCAAATTCAGCGCCTGTTCGCGGCTCTTCCTCATACGTGTAATAGAGGTATTCAACGCCGTTTTTCGTTTCAGTATAGTCCGGCTCGCCAAGAATTTTAACGACGTCCTCTTTCCCCATTCCGTCTTCAATTTCGCTCAGCGACCAAGGGCGGAATGTTGTGGCGCATCCCGCCAGAAAAATCAGGGAAGCCGCAGTCAGGGCTAGTTTTATTGTTTTCATGGCCAGACTCTACAATCCTGCATCTTTTAAGTAAACACCTAAGCTTTCGCCTCGCCCTGTTTTTCTCCCGTAATTTCTTCCGGAGCGGGTTGAATCGATGCCAGTGTGCCGTCGAATTCCGGTTTTTTATTTTCGCTTTCGGCGGGCAGTTCACCGGTTTTCATGATGGCGTCGACTTCGTCAAAATCGAGGACTTCCTTTTCAATCAGAATTTCGGAGAGGGCGATCAGCTTCTCTTTATTCTCCGTCAGAATCTGCATGGTTTTGGCATACGACTCTTCCAGAATACGGTGCACTTCGCGGTCGATTTTCTGCGCGGTTTCTTCGCTGTGGTTCTGGGTGCGGTTCACTTCGCGACCGAGGAAGAGCACTTCCTCGTTGCTGCCGAAATTCTGCGGGCCGAGCACTTTGCTCATGCCGTATTCGCAGACCATATTCCGGGCTGTGATGGTTGCCCGCTGAATATCGTTATGCGCGCCGGTGGTCACATCGCCGAAAATCAGCTCTTCGGCCGCGCGTCCGCCCATCAGTGTGACGAGGTCGGCTTCGAGCCGTTTCTGCGACTGGGTATAGCGATCCTTTTCTGGCAACCACATGGTTGCGCCCAGCGCGCGGCCGCGCGGGATAATGGTCACTTTATGGATTGGATCGCATTCGGGGGTGAAATACATCGCCAGCGCGTGCCCGGCTTCGTGATAGGCGGTCAGTTTTTTCTCTTCGGCATCCAAAACATGGCTGCGGCGTTCGCGGCCCCACATCACTTTATCGCGGGCCTCCTCCATATCTTCCTGTTCAACGAACTCCGCGCCGCGTCGGGAGGCTAATAGCGCGGCTTCGTTCACGAGGTTGGCCAGGTCGGCTCCGGAAAAGCCGGAGGTTCCGCGTGCGGTGCGTTTCAGGTCAACCTTGTCGGAAAGACGTACATTGCGGGAGTGGATTTTAAGAATCTGTTCGCGGCCTTCGAGCGTCGGCAGATCAACGACAACCTGCCGGTCAAAGCGGCCGGGACGAAGCAGGGCGGGATCGAGTACATCGGGGCGATTTGTGGCGGCCACGATAATAATGCCTTCCTGCGTATCAAATCCGTCCATTTCAACAAGCAGGGCGTTGAGGGTCTGCTCGCGTTCATCGTGCCCGCCGCCGATCCCGCTGAATCGACTGCGGCCGACGGCGTCGATTTCGTCGATAAAAATGATGCACGGTGCATTCTTTTTGCCCTGTTCAAACATATCGCGCACCCGCGAAGCGCCGATACCGACAAACATTTCCACAAAGTCGGAGCCGGAAATCGTGAAGAACGGAACGTCGGCTTCGCCGGCCACCGCTTTGGCAAGCAGGGTTTTACCTGTACCCGGCGATCCGGAAAGCAGCACGCCTTTGGGCATTTTACCGCCGAGTTTCTGAAACTGTTTCGGGTCTTTCAAAAACTCGACCACTTCGGCCAGTTCCTCTTTGGCTTCGTCGACGCCGGCAACGTCTTTAAAGGTCATCTTGTTTTTATCCTGTGTCAGCAGTTTGGCGCGGCTTTTTCCGAAGCTCATTGCACCGCGTCCGGCGTTTTTCATTTGGCGGATAAAAATAAAGTAAATGATGCCGAAAATCAGGATGAACGGAACGATATTCGCGAGAATGGAGATCAGCATCGTTTTCGGCGGTTTGCCGTCGATTTCAACACCGCTTTCTTTCAGCAGCTGCTGGAGCGATTCATCGTTGCGGAAAGGCAGCTGAACCTTGAATTGCGTGCTGCCCTTTTCGTCCGCATCTTTCGACTCGGCCAGCGCATACGAATTCCCCGCGCCGTCGTGCGACATCGTCACCTTTGAAATACGGCCCTGTTCAATCATGCGGACAAAGTCGGAATAGGTTTTTCCCCCCGCCTGTTTGGTTGAGCTCGAAAAGAAATTCAGGATAACGAGAAAGGTCGCCAGCATCAGGAAAGAAATCGCGAGGCCGCGCATCGGCATCGGCGGCGGCCCCTTTTTTCCGGCTTTATCTGACTTGTTGTCGTTCGGTTGATTCTCTGCCATGATCACTTCTTTCTTTAAAAACAGGCCGGAAATTACCATCGCAAACCGGCGATTGCAACGGCTACAGACACAAACTTGGAGAGTTCGCCGTAAATAAATTTAACATGCAATGGTTTGTATGTGG
This sequence comes from Kiritimatiellales bacterium, assembly GCA_003252225.1. Lineage (GTDB taxonomy): Bacteria > Verrucomicrobiota > Kiritimatiellia > Kiritimatiellales > Pontiellaceae > Pontiella. The sequence goes on from QKFE01000213.1 coordinate 2,383, forward strand.
CCGTAATCTAATATTCTCTGATCACGCGTAATAAGGGCAATGCCATGATGCATTGCGGTAGCCGTTATGACCCGATCAAACGGATCCTTATGGAAACTGCCCGGCAACTGTGCGGACTGTATGAGGATTTTTGGAGGCAGGGGGGCGAGGCGGAGCTTTTCGTGGCAAAGGGATGCTTCCACCCACTCTTCAACGTCCATTTTCAATGACAGCTTCCCCGATGCGTTTTTTAAAGCGATTTCCCAAACCGATGCAGCAGAGACCAGCCATTCCCTCTCTTTCGCCAGAGCCTTGCTGGCCGACGTTTTCAGTTCAGCAGGGTTGGAAAAAAACCAGAGGTATGCACAGGTATCCAGCAGAATCATAAGACTTCCGCCCAGACATCAGCTTCTTCTTCAAAAAGCTCATTTTCGTCAAAGCTGACCGTTCCCCTTAGTTTTTTCCACGCATAATTGGGGGTGTTTTTTGGGGGGACAACCATTGCGATGGTCTGACCGTGTTTCGTGACGATGATTTCTTCGTGGTTTTTTTCCACCGCGCGGAACAGTTCCAGACACTGATTTTTAAACGTACTGACAGAGACGGATTGCATTGTTTTCCTCCAGCCCCTTGATATGGCCACAAAAAATGGTCACTTTCAAGTGCGGAGTGATTTAATGAAAATGTGGACTGATTTAGAGTCGGCCGAAGGAACCTTCCAATACCTTGAAATACGGTACCCGGGCAGCCAGATAATTTCTCCGCGGCAGATAACGACCGGGAGCCGACTGCGCTGTTCGCGCGGGATTTTCAGGTCGGTGAAAATATCCTGCAATTTACGGCTCCCCTCCATTCCGAGCGGTTCCATTCGGTCGCCCTCCCGATAGAGCCGGACTTCAATCGGCGAATCACCGACTTTTTCAGCATCGAACGAAGCCGTGGCGGGAACCTCGCCGATACGGCTTTCATCCTTTCGCCAGCCGCTTCCGTTTTCGCGGATAAGCCGGAATTCCGGTTGGGGCTGTTTCCCGGTTTCCTCGAAACGCGGAATGCCGTATTCGATTAAAACCCGCTGGCGATCGTTCAGCTCGAAAACCTTGGTCCCGTTTTTTGTTTTCATCAAAGAAAGGATTTTTTCGACCGCCTCGAATCCCGCTTCTTCCGCACCGTTTTCGAAGAGCCATTTGCGCAAAACACGTCTTTGGGCTGCTGGAGATAAATCGGCGGTCGGAAATCGGAAATCGGAAATGGTTTCATTCATCCACTCATTTTCAATTCGCAGAATATCCATTGTCCGCAAAACTGTTTCGCGCAGGTTCGGATTCAGCTCCTTTTCCAGCATTGGGAGAATTGTGTGGCGTACTTTGTTGCGCAGAAAAGTTGGGTCCGAATTACTCGTATCTTCGCGCCATTCAAACCCATTGCTTTTCAGCCAGCCGATAATTTCGGTTCGGCGGATTCCGAGCATCGGGCGAATCAGCCGGAGTTTCCCGACAATCTGACTGAACGGCATTCCGCACAAACCCTCCGGTCCGGCACCGCGGGCCAGTTTCAGAAAAAAGGTTTCAATTTGATCATCAGCGTGGTGGGCAAGGGCAATAACGGCGTTTTCAAATGAGGTGAAAAATTCGTGGCGGGCCTGTCGGGCGGCCATTTCGAGCGATTGCCCGGTATTTTCCGCCAACCCTTTAACGTCCGCCGATTTCACCATTACCGGCAGATTGAGTTCGTCTGCCAGTTCGCGCACAAACTGTTCATCGGCGTCGGACTCCGCACCGCGCAGCCGGTGATTCAGATGGGCGATGGTGCAGGGAATATTTGAGGCTGAAATCGCCCGGATCAGCGCAACCGAATCCGCCCCGCCCGAAACGCCGACAACAACATCCTTTCCGTCGGGAATCAAATGATTCCGCTCAATGGCGTCGCGAATCTGGGCGGCAATGTCCACGGATTCAGTTTTTCCAGTAGCCGGGTTTCCGGTGCAGATTCATCACGGCCGCGATTTGGACAACGTCGCCTTCAATGCTGTAAATGATTGCGTAGGGAAATTTCCGGGTTAGGCAGCGGTGAAAGACAGCGTCAATTTTTGTCCAGCCTTCCGGGTATGTTTTGATTCGATCAAGCGTATGTTCAAATTCATCTAGAAATTGAGAGCCCAGTCCCAACTGTTGCGATTCATAATAATCCAGCGTTTCGGCCAGTTCGGTTCGCGCAGTTGTTGATAGTTCGAGTTTCACTTTCTGAGCCGCTTACGCATTTCGGCGATTACTGTGTCAGCAGGGAGTGGGGTATCTTCCCCTGAAAGCATTCTGTTCCGGCGACGATGACATTCCTCAAGCCAGGCCTGCTGAATATCCTGATCGACGGGCAGGTTAATGCTTCCCAAAAGCAGGTCGACCAGTTCCACGCGGGATTCCATCGGCAGATCGAGAGCCTCATCATAAATCTTTTCGGTTAAAGCAGTCATGAATAACCTCCGGACGACATGCTACTGCAAAACAGCAGCATGTCAAAGGCGGTTTTACTGATCGGCGCCGCAACACTTTTTATATTTACGTCCGCTGCCGCACGGGCAGGGATCGTTGCGGCCGATTTCTTTGTTCGGCGGCTGCGGGGCGGGCGCGGGGCGCGGAGCCTGCTGCTGCGGAAGATCCATTCCCGGCGGCGGCGCGCCCATCTGCGGCGGACGGCGGCGAGGCTGCGGGCGCGGGGCCGGCTGGGGCTGACTGGAAACGGTTTGCGTTCCGCCTGCCTGTTGCGCCTGTGCGAGTGCGGTGGCCGAAGGCTGGGCATGCTGGATCTGAATTCCGGCCAGCGACTGCATGAAATTCCGGATAGCTTCGGGCGATGTGGCGGAACGGAACATCGCCGTTGCGATTTCGTCATAAATCCGATCCATCAAATCCATGAACAGGTTGTAGGCCGCGCGTTTGTATTCAACCAGCGGATCGCGCTGGCCGTAGGCCTGCAGCCCGATGCTTTCGCGGAGGCTGTCCATGTTGCGCAGATATTCCTGCCAATGTTCATCAATCGACTGCAGGATCATGTAACGTTCGAGGTAAACGAGCTGTTCGGGCTCTTCGTGCATCGCTTTGAGGTCGTATGCCCGCTTCACCGCATTCATCACGCATTCGGTCAGGCTTTCGACTGTTTTTTCATCCGGCAGATGTTTTTCCTGCATACCGAGCGGGAAGGTGGTGTTCACCCACATCAGGAAATCGCGCGTACCTTCATTGCCTTTCATGGCAACGGCATCTTCGGCGCGCTTGGCAATGGCCTGTTCGACGGAGTGGAAAATCTGTTCGCGCGGCGTGTCGGTGGTCAACGCTTCGGAGCGGAAACCGTAAATTTCGGTACGCTGGGCATTCATCACATCGTCGTATTCCAGCGTCCGTTTTCGCATCATAAAGTTCTGCTGCTCGACGCGGCGCTGTGCGGTTTCGATGGATTTGTTCAGCCACGGATGTTCGAGCACTTCGCCCTCTTCAATACCGAGTTTTTCCATAATGCCGGAAATACGGTCGGATCCGAACAGACGCATCAGATTGTCTTCGAGCGAAACATAAAAGCGCGTAACGCCGGGGTCGCCCTGACGGGCGGAACGTCCGCGCAGCTGGCGGTCAATACGGCGCGATTCGTGGCGCTCGGAAGCAATGACATAAAGTCCGCACGGACGTTCAGCGAGCAGCTTGCGCAGCGGTTGTCCGTCCACCTTTGAATCGAGGGAAAATTCTTTCGACTGAATATCGGTCGGATCCAGATAAACAACGCCCTGTCCGAGTTTAATGTCAGTACCGCGGCCGGCCATATTGGTGGCGATAGTGACGGCGCCGGGCTGGCCGGCATTGGCGACAATTTCAGCTTCGCGCGCGTGGTTTTTTGCATTCAGCACGTTGTGGATGATATTTTCACGGCGAAGCATCCGGCTGAGAACTTCCGATGTTTCGACGGCAACTGTACCGACCAATACCGGCTGTTTCCGCGCGTGGGCGGCTTTGATTTCGTCAATAACCGCCCGGAATTTTTCGCGCTGTGTTTTATAAACCTGATCGTTGAGATCGACACGGCGGACGGGGCGGTT
>QKFE01000292.1 GCA_003252225.1 Kiritimatiellales bacterium
AACGGCGGGGTCTTTACAGTACAGCCATGAAAAAAAGAGCTAATGCGTTTATCTATGCGGTCATCGTCACTCTCGGCGGATTTATTTTCGGGCTGGATGCTTCGGTGATATCGGGAACTGTCCGGTTCATCACAAAGGAATTCGGACTCAATGATATGCAGGTGGGCACCGTCGTCAGCGCGCCCGGTTTCGGGGTGCTGTTTGCCCTGCTGGTAACGGGCTGGATCTGCAACCGGATCGGCCGGAAGAAAACCCTGATTCTGATCGCCTTCCTCTACCTGGTTTCGGCGGTCACCTCGGCGCTGGCCCCGAATTACTGGGGGTTGGTTGCGGCGCGTTTCCTCGGCGGGCTCGCCTTCTGTTCCCTGTCGCTGGCTTCGATGTATATCGGCGAAATCGCCCCGCCGGACTGGCGCGGCAAGCTGGTTTCGATCAACCAGATGAATATCGTTTTCGGCCTGTCGAGCGCCTATTTCATCAACTATTTTCTCATGAAAGCCATTGCCGTTGAATCCGGCTGGATTGCCGCGCTCAACCTCGAACAGAACGCCTGGCGCTATATGCTCGGATCGGAAATCATTCCTGCACTCATCTGGTTTATCCTGCTCTTCACCATCCCCGAAAGCCCGCGCTGGCTGGTCTACCGCGGCCGGCTAGAAGAAGCCAAACGGATGATGCAGCGGATTTCGTCGGCTGAAGAAATTGACCGGCAGATGCAGGAAATCGAAGAAAGTATGCACCCCGGCGGCGAGGAACTTTCCGTGTGGTCGCAACTGCGCGAGCTGCTCAGCCCCCGGATGCGCACCGCCGCAGTGATCGGCGCGCTGATCGCCGCCGTACAGGGGCTTTCCGGAATCAATGCCATTCTCTTTTATGCGCCGACCCTCTTTGAACAGCTGGGCTCCGGAACCGACGCCGCATTTTTGAACGCCGTCTGGGGCGGAATCGTTTCCGTTATTTTCACCTTCCTCGCCGTTTTGCTGATCGACCGGCTGGGGCGGCGGCCAATGGTCATCGGCGGATTGATCTGGCTGGCGGTCAGCCTCGGGATCTGCTCCGCCGGGTTTAAACAGGCGCGTTACAGCCTCCCGGCTGAGGCGTTGCAGACGCTTCCGGAAAAGGTGAACGCCGAAGCGCTGCGGCCCCTGGCTGGCGTCGAATTTAAAAGCGACTTTGCGTATAAAAAAGCGCTCACAGAGGCGATCGGCGAAGCCGATGCCCGGGAATACGAAAGCATCCTGATTCAAAAAGCGGTGAAAATGAACGCCGGATCGGTTCCGTTCGGCATACTCAGTTTTATCGCCGGATTCCAGTTTTCCATCGGCCCGGTCATGTGGGTGCTCTTTTCGGAAATCTTTCCAACCAGTCTGCGCGGGGTGGCGATACCGGCCTTCGCGTTTATTGTCAGCATCATGAGCTGGCTGATCCAGAAATTTTTCCCGTGGCAGCTGGCCAATATGGGCGCGGCCTCCATTTTCCTCTTTTATGCCGCCGTTGCGGTGGTCGGACTGGTCAGCCTTTGGCCGGTGCTGCCGGAAACCAAAAACATGAGCATCGAAGAAATCCAGCTCGCTCTCGAAAAACGCGCCAACTGAACCGCATCGGGAACGGTTGTTTTCTAATGCGCTGTGAATAAGCCAATCGAGGTGTCGATGGCTTTATCCGGCGCATTTCCAGAAGATGGCCCGATATGATGGGGGTCAACCGGGAGAAAAAAGTGCTGAAAAGCATCGTGCTTCCCGATATCGAAAAAGCCGCCGGATTGGAAATTGGCAAGTAATAACCTGTTTCCAGATCTTTTCGATGGGAAGCTTCTTGGCATTATCCTGCTGGTTTATTATTTCGCGCAAAATGCACAGGTTTGTCCGACAATGCGGTCATTTGTTCTGCAACGGACGGAGGCATGGTTTTGCCTCTGTTTATCAGGAAAACGATCGTTTTCTATCGTTTTAAATCGGGGATGAAAGCCGGATCAAAATCTGTACAACCGGGTGTCAATCGGATAAATTTCCGATGTCAGCGGGGCGGTAATTCGCGATATGTCCGATATTTACCGCGTATTGCGCCTTACGTAAAAACAGTATTTCAGACTAACGTACAGGGATGAATGGGTAAAAGAAGGGGCCTTGAACCTAAACCTGAGTAGCGATGATGAAAAAAAACAAAAACAATAAAACAGCGGGTGTTTCGAAAGGGGCGCCGAGCGGTTTCCTGATCAGCCTTGGAATACACGCCGCGGCATTTTTCCTTGCCGGTATTTTCGTGGTGTTCACGGTGGTGCAGAAACAGGAGCAGAAATTTGAACCGCCGAAACCGGTGGATCGCCCGAAAATGAAGCTGAAGAAGCCGAAGGTGAAGGTGAAGAAAACCGCCAAGCCGCGGGCCACTCAGCGTATCGTCACCAATGTGAAAAAGGCGTCGATGCCGGATATTCAGCTGCCGGAAATGTCGGGAACCGGGCTGGGTGAAGTGGGCGGAGCGGGTTTCTTTGAAATGCCGACATTTGAAGAGGTCAGTCAGTTCGGTTTAACGGAAAGTATCGGCAGCGATCTGGAAGGAACGTATTACGATTTCAACCGCGACCGCCTTGGGCGGAATATCGTTACCGATCCGTCGGAACTGGCCGCGCTGGTTGCCAGGTTTTTCACGGAGGGCTGGAATACCAGTCTGTTCAAACGCTATTATCAGGCTCCGCAGAAGCTGTACGCCTCTTCTTTCGCCATGCCGCCGCTGGTTTCAACCGAAGCGCCGAAAGCATTTGGCGAGCCCGACGCACACGGCTGGTGCTGGCTTGCTCACTACAAAGGCCAGCTGGTGAATACTCAGGATATCAAATTCCGTTTCTGGGGCTTCGGCGACGATATTATTGCCGTCCGCGTCGGCGGCGAACTGGTTTTCCTCTCCTGCTTCCCGGAATGGAAAACCGACTTCCGCGACCACACCGCCCATTTGTGGCAGAGTTCATCGCCTGATAATGAAAAATACCCGATGGGCAACCACCACTCCGTTGTCGGGGACTGGATTGAACTCAAAGCCAACGAACCGAAAGATATCGAAGTCCTGCTCGGTGAATCCTATGGAGGTGTTTTCGTTTCGATGCTGGTGGTTGAAGAATACGGCAAAGAATACGAAAAAAATCCCCATCGGAACGGGCCGTGTTTACCCTTCTTCAAAACCTCGGAATTTACGCTCGATATGAAGGAGATTATTTACAGCCAGCTACAGCCCGGAGAAGCCACCTGCGAAGGCGGCCCTGTATTCAACGATTACTATAATTACAACGCAACAAACTCCTATTCGGTTGAGCCGGAACAGCCCGTCCAGTCGGAACCGGCGGTTTTGTCTGCTCCCAAACCGGAACTCCGCACCTGGACTTCGGTCGACGGGCAAACCTTCGAAGCCGCCTTCAAAACCGTTATGGGCAAATCGGCGGTGCTTGAAAGCAAACGCGGCAAACAGAAGACGGTTCCTTTAAGCGAGTTGTCCGAAAGCGACCGGGTTTATGTCACCCTCCAGATGCCGCCCGAATTTAAGGTCAGTATGTCGCGAACCAGCAACCAGCAGCAGGTCGAAACCACCTCTCCCTGGCTGCCGGATCAGGTGATGAATATTCAGATTGTCGATAACTGGTTTAAATTTTCCGGCAAACCCGCATCGCCCAACCTGACGTATGACCGTCCGCTGACGGTTGAATACTTTGTTTTTGCGGAAGAGTCCGGCGGAAACAACTATGCGTTGGTTGACCGGCACGAGGAAGAATTCACGCCTTCTCCGGAAAACAAAGGGGAATTTGAAATTGCCAGCGGGCGCAATGTTGAACTGAAACTCTCCTCGCTGTTTGATGGCGGTCTACGCGGCCTTAAATACGGCGGCTGGCTCGTAACGATAACCGATGAACGCGGTTACGTTATCCAACACAAAGCAACCCACGAATTTCTCTTTGAAAACCTCGAAAACCTCAAAAAGGTTCCGATAGGAAAACACTTTGACAGCAGCTGTAGTCGCACCATGCCGACTCGTCCGCGGGAACAGGACCGCTGTCCGTGGAACTAGCTGAATAGATGATGATGAAAACGTAAAGGCGCCTGAGTTCGGGCGCCTTTTTCACTTAAAACGATTCGTTTGATATAGGCCGCATTTTCTTGCTAACCAAACCCTTGCTGTTCGCGAATGAAACGCTAATAGCCGCAAAGTGGGGGTTGTTAAAAGACGCCGTCTGTTTAAGTATGGATTCCAATGGGGAATAGCCTGAACGTGTCCGGTTTAGGCTGTGTGGCTGATGGAGGGACAGGCGTTTCCCATTAAAAAAAGGAGGAACACATGAGACTGACCGCAAAGGTTATGTACGTGGGGATGCTGGCGCTGTTCGGTGCAGGAACTGTATCTCAGGCAGCATATAAATGGGAGGGATTCGACGGCGGAAACGCCCCCGGGTTTATCAAGCTCGGCGACTACACGTGGAACGAACATGACTTCCCGCATGACTACCGGCAATGGCGGGCCACCGGATTGAGTTGGGGGGCAATCCAAATGACTTCCAAGATCACCGTTGAAGGGGCGCGGTGCGAAGGCTCCGGATTCTGGATGAATTCGGGCGGCTGGAAGAAAGCCACGTTTGAAGCCCGCACGCTGATCAGCGGAGGAGCCAGCGGTTCCGGCGTATACAGCTGGGCGGCCTGGTGGATCTATAACAACGTACAAACCTACAACAACTATTATGAAGTGGATCTGATGGAGTGCTGCGACACAGGCAACTACTTCAACTATTATTACCACTGGAACAATGGCGTTGTAGGGAAACAGAAAATTATGCCCAGCAGCTTTAACTGGCGGACGAGCTGGAATAAATACAAATGCTGGGTCGCGCAGGTACCGAATGTGCATTACTACCTCAACGGGACTTGGATGCTGATGCACGCCGGAGTGGATCGTACCAGCGAATACGGCATGCCGAAATTCCAGAACCGCGTTTGGCCGACAAAGGTCAAAGCGGATAACGCGGGGGTTCAGGATATTCCCCACCTCGTCGCAGACTGGTATCAGGTCTGGTATTGAGTCCGTTTCACCAATGAACCATGTATGGGCCTGAAACTCCGGGCCCGTATTTTAAATCAGGAAGAATCTAACGGTCTGAAAATTTGAGGGTGAAATGTCACTTGTGAGTTCCTGTTCATATTATCCGGTTGAAATGAAATCGTTTGGGGCATTAAAAAAATCGGTGGTGCTCATCGGGCTTCCGCTGGTGCTGGCGCTCAATGCCTGCTCCCCCCGCGATGCTTCCGTTTCCTCGGTGGAGAAACCGGTGACATTGTTTGACGGGCTCTCTATTAACGCGATTGACCGTATGGTTATTTCGGATCGCAAGGGCCGTGTGGTTCTCTGTAAAAAAGGGGCGGAGTGGACGGTCGGTGAGTCGGTAATTTTCCCGGTTCATATGCCGATGCTGATTCAGTTTCTGGTTCAGCTTGAACAGGCGCGGCTGGGGCAGCGGATGAGCGTTTCAGAGAAGGATTATGCTTATCTAAGCCTGCTCGATCCGCTGGCGGACAATCTGCCGGAAGAGGTGAATCCGATTAAGGTTGAGTTGTTTTCCGAGTCTGCAAACCAGACCAACCGGTTTATCCTCGGGGCATTTGATATTCCCGATGATGAAAAGTCCGTTATGTTTGCCGGCGAGAAGGGGAGCGCCCGGCGGTTTGTGCGGCTTATGAATGGAAGGGATGCCGTGTATCTGAGTTCCGACCCGCTTTATTACGCGGTTCCTTCCAGCAATATGTGGATCATCCGGAAGTTTTTCCCGACCAATGGCGTGAAGGAAATCAAAGGGACTTCGGGGGGGAACGAAAAGTGGTCGATCCGCCGTAAATCCGCTTTTGGAAAACTGGAACTTTCCGGACTGCCCGAGGGGTACACGTTAACACCGGCTCAGGTCGCGGTTTTCAACAACCTGTTCGGTTCCGGCTCTTTTGCGGGAATCGTTCCGCAGGGGCGGGAAGCGGAGTTTATGCAGGAGGAGAAAAGGCGCGAACTGGAAGTGGTCAGCTTTGATGGAAGAATACATAAGGCGGAAATCGGCCGGCTTATTGAACCGGTGGATTACCGCGATCCGGCGGAAAAACTTCAGGAGGGCATTATTTCATTCGCCCCGGTCGAAACCGGGGAAAAGAAAGAAGCCTATGTGGTGCGCATCCGGGCCGCCGCGCCGACGGTTAATGAGGCGGATCTTGCACTGATTAAGCTTTTTGAGGACCGCGCCATTATCATTGAAGGGCGGGATGTCAGCCCCCTTCTTGAGCTGTTTGAAACGGCGGAAAATCAGACCGATAAAATTCAGAGGGAATCGAATGAATAAAAAGAAGCTGCTTATCATCGCCGTTCCGTACGTACTCCTCGCAATCCTGCTGGCGGCTATGCTGGCGGGCAGAAAGACTCCG
>QKFE01000234.1 GCA_003252225.1 Kiritimatiellales bacterium
TCTTTCAGCACCTTTGTTCCACGGATAATCTGCTCCGGCCCGCGCTGGGTATAAATCCAGTCGCGGTGTTTCGGCTTATCGGTAAAAAGAAACGGAACAACGCTTTCACCGTCGATTTTATAATCCGCCGGAATTTTGAATCCGACCAAATCCGCAATCGTCGGAAGGACATCGGCCACACTCATCAGAACATCCTGCTTTCCGTGCTTTTTCATACCGGGCGCATAAATAATCATCGGGATATGACAGCCCTTCTGTTTTTCACCGCTGTTTTTTCCGTACCCGCCGGTTCCGTTGTCTGCGCAGACGATGATCACCGTATTATCCGCAACCCCCATCTCTTTGAGTTTCTGCTGATATTGCCAGATCTGGTAATCGATATAGTTGATGTGATTATGAATGCCGGATTCCGTGATGGAATTATGCGTATCGTAAACGCCGTTGTCGCCCGTCACATTCGGTTCCGAACGGGTGTATTTTTTCCCGTCCCATTTAATTTTCGGCGTTCCCGGCCAGCTGCTGTCATCATCCGGGTTAAACCAGTTGAATGCATCGTGACCCAGATGCGTGGTGTGATAAATAAAGAACGGCTTACCCTCTTTGTGCTTCCGATCCATAAAATCAAAACTGAAAGAAAGTTCAACGTCGGGGCCATAGGTATTCAGCCCGAACGTCTTTTTTGATTCCGGCGTATTCGGCCACCAAACAAAATCACCGGCCGCCGAAGGATTATTCATCAGCTTCACATGCGGGAACCAGTACCAGCCGTGCTGCTGATACGTATCGCACGGTTTGCCGGTATCCACATTGATCAGCACCCGTTTCCCGTCAACCTTTTTATACTCGTGCTTGAAATCCGTGTAAGGGTTGTCCGTATCGCTCAAACCGCCCGGCGTGAAACAGCCCTCATCAAAACCGTGCTTTTCATAACTGCCCGCCATCTGGGTTTTCCCGGCCCAAAACGTGCCGTATCCAGCCTGTTGCGCAATGTGCCCGATCAGCAGCGGCGAACTTTGATACACCGGCCAGGTACCGATCTTCCCCTCTTCATCCGGCCCGAAGCCTTTATCCTTATTGTTCCACCATTTGGTCTGATAGGCATAACGCCCGCTCATCATCATCGCGCGGCTCGGATTGCACACACACGCCGCCCACGCCGTTTTAATCCAGCATCCTTCCTGCGCCAGTTTATCCAGCACCGGCGTCTGCGCCCGGTATTTCAAATCAGAGGTGTCGTTCCGCCACGGATCGATCCAAACAGAACTGCCATAAACCGGAAACTCGCGCGCACTGATGTCGTCCGCAAAATAGACGATGATGTTCGGCTTATCCGCTGCCGAAGCGGTGATGGCGGCAAAGGCCGCAACTAAAATTAGCCACTGTTTTTTCATACCCATATACCCTTCCAAATGTTAAAGCTCCCGCACCCAGATATTTCGGAACCGCACCGGCTGCCCGTGGTTCTGCAAAAAGAACGGAAGCTTCTCTTCATGAACTGCGTAAGGCGGCGCTTTATTGTGCTCCGTCGGCCCATAAATTTCCTGATGGTTCTGCACCAGCACCCCGTTCCAGAAAACGGTGACAAACGCCGGCGAAATCAGCTCGCCGTTTTTAAAAACCGGCGCTTTAAAAATGATGTCATAACTTTGCCATTCGCCCGGTTTTTTCGCCGCATTCACCAGCGCCGGATTCTGGCCGTAAACCGCGCCGGCCATGCCGTCCGGATAGGCCGGATTTTCCCACGCATCCTGAATCTGGATTTCATATTTCCCCATTATGTAAATCCCGCTGTTTCCGCGCCGCTGAGCTTCTTCCACCACCGTTTCCGGGGCCGCCCATTCAATATGCAGCTGCATATCGCCGAATTTACGTTTGGTGGTTAAGCTGTGTGTTTTCGGAACGATCTCCAGATAGCCGTCTTTCATAATCCACTTCAATTGGCCGTCATTCCCGAACCACCACTCATCGACATTTGTCCCATCAAAAAGAACGATCGCATCCGACGGCGCATCCGAATCGGTTTTCCCCGGCGTCACCTTTTCCGGCTGAGGCCGTTCCATGTCGTGCACATGCCAGCCGTTCGGCAGTTTTGGAAAGTTGTTTGCAGCAAAGGCCGCTGATCCGGTTGCCAGCATTGTGAATAGGATTACATCGCGTATCTTCATTTTTTCTTCCTCATATCATCAACCAACTTATCGTATTCAGTAATCCGCTCCGGACGGCAGGCATCGAAGAAATCGGGAGCGGCTGCGACAAAGCGCCGCCCTCCACTCCTTGTTTTACAGTTTGTAATACTGTTCCCACCCTTTGCGGGGCTCATCTTTCAACAGACTGTTTGCCAGTTCGCTGTTTCTAAAGCGGTTGGTGTTTCGGTCAAACTCAAGCGTTTCCCCCTCATTACCGATGCGTTGTGCGATTGACCCGAGAATCAGGAACTGCGACAGCGGCCCGCCAATCGAAAAAGGCGAACGCGCTTTTTCCTCGCCCTTGCAGGCCAGCAGGAAGTTAGCGTAGTGATCGGAATTTTTGCCGAAACTTTTCTGAATGGTTCCGGCCTTGAGCATCGCCTTCATTCGATCCAGCGGAATGATCTGCAGCGGATCGCCGTGATGCTTGCCGTAAAAAACGAGATCATCGGTGAAAATGAATTTACCCGGATCTTTATGGTAATCATGCTCGCGGCCCTCAAATTCAGGCGGAACCGGCGGGAGGTTTTTCCAGCCGTCATAATAGTCCACGGTCATGGCAGGCAGTCCGTTACGTTCGGGAAATTTGAACCCGAGCGTTGAAGCCTCACAGAAAATCAGTTCGTGTTTTCCTGTCAGTTTCTTGACTTCGATCGACTCGGGCAATCCGAACTCAAGGAAATGGTGCATCGTGTCGAAAATATGCGCACCCCAATCGCCGAACGCGCCGGTACCGTATTGCTGCCAGCCGCGCCACGTGGCCCGGGAATAAAGGGTACTGTACGGGTGAACCGGCGTGGTGCCCAGCCACACATCCCAGTTGATGTGTTCCGGCATCGGTTCCGCCGCCGGCCAGCCGTTAATCGCTTTATCGGCGTCATAGTGATGCGGATACCAAGCAAAGCCATTGTTGATAAAGGCATCGACATGCCGGACATTTTTAATAACCCCAGATTCGCTCCACGCTTTGAACTGAAAATAATTGTCGCCCGAAAACCCCTGATTCCCCATCTGGTTCACCACGCCGTACCGCTCAGCCGCATTCATCATCAGCTGAATTTCCTGAAAGGTGCGGGCCAAAGGTTTTTCCGTGTAGACATGTTTGCCCAGCGCCATCGCCGCCATCGTCACAGGAAAGTGCGAATGATCCGGCACCATCACCATCACGGCATCGAACTCCCCCGCCTTTTCATCGAACAGTTTGCGCCAGTCGTCATACAAATAGGCTTTCGGAAAACGGGCTTTGGCTTCATCGACAAACTGCGACTTCAGATCCACATCACACATCGCCACCACGTTCATCAGGCCGGAGCGTTCAAAGTTTGAAAGCAGGCGATTCCCGCGACCGCCCACGCCGATCCACGCAATATTCACCTTTTCATTTGCGCCCAGCACCGTACCCGGAATCAACGTTGATCCGACGGCAACCCCGCCAATCCCCAATGAACATCTTCTCGTTATCTTCATTCCACACACCATCCCAAAATTTTGACCTGTATTTACAGGGTAAAGATATTGCACAGCTCGAAAACCCCTGCCATCTGTCCTTAGGTCTAGGTCGCAGTGTGGCGCCGATTATGTTTTCAGATTACCGGTTAAGAAGGATCGGGATGACGCAAAAAAGGGGCCGAAAGCCCCTTCTCACAATTAACGGTTAAAATGATGGAACGACGGGAACGTCAGCTCACGGTTCATCCAGATCGCACTCGACCACGGATTCCACGACCACCGTAATTTCACCGAGGTCTTCACCCGAGAAATCGGTCAGTTCGATCCCCGTAACGGCGTTCGTACATGACGGTATGAATCTCTCTGGCAGCTTCCACCATGGGTCGGTACGGCACATCTGTGATGGCCACAAAACCAACATTATAGCATTCGCCGTCGCAGGCCCGTCCGGTAAGCGGAGAATCGATATACTGGAACCAGTGGGCGCCGACGAAATATGGATTATCAATAACTGTCTTCATGTATTCCTGATATTTCTTTCCGCGCTCCTGTTGAGAGTCGGCCATGACCAGCCCCGGATGGAACAATCCGCTGTCCATTGCCCCGATGTGGAACTCCCCGATGATGCTCGGCATATCGATTTCCGGCAGGTATTCCCAAGACCACGCTTTGGGATGGAGCCCCTCTTTATAGTAGTTATAGCTGATCACATCGCAATGCTTGGCCGCGGCGCGAATGGTTTCCGGAGTGACGCCCCAGTCGGCAAAACGGCAGCCGAGATAGAGGTGGTTCGGCAGTTCGGCTTTAATCGATTCTTTTACCACCCGGAAATATTCCGTTGCGAAAACCTCAAGCATCAGGGAATAGTCCGCCTTTTTTGCCGGGGTGTGTTCCGGTATATTAAAGCCGGAAGCAAAGTCATCCCATGAACCAATTGAAGTCTCCCAGGCTTTATTTAACGCGTCAATGGAGCCGTATTTTTCTTTCATCAGATCCGTGAATACGGCCTTCGCTGGGCATTCGCCAGCATCGCGCCCAAGCGTACAGATTGCAATTCCATATTGGCCGCGGTCGGTGCCCATCCGTCCCCAGCTCTTCTCGTTATCCATAAAGATTCCGACACACCACGGACTGTCCTGCACTTCCGCCTTCACCTGCTGCGCGGTTGCTTCGGCGCGCTTTCGGAAAACAGGGTCAAACGGATCCGGCAGGGCTCCCCAGAAATCGTCGCCGCTGCTCACAGTTTTAAAGTCACCGATAATCCAGCCGTTTGCAAAATACGGAATCCGGCCATTGGAATAGAACTCCGGAGCGGCCCAGTTTCCGAGCGAAGTGAATCCCCAGTTCAGCATGCGGTCGATCGTCACCTTCCTCCATTTGTCCATGTATCCTTCACCATATTTTCGCTGAAGGTTTGCGCCGTAAAACGAAAAGGTTTCCCCATGCGGAAGAGCACACCCCATCGTCTCCCGGATATAACTGTAATGATCCGCCAGCGGGTCACCGTATTCGGGCAGCCACCCGAAAAGATCAAAACGATTCTGATTGGCGATGTATCGTGTTGCGGCTGCCGACGGGCTGATCTGAATCTTTTCGACCGAGTCCTCCGGAGTCAGATCGTCAGCCGAACGCGAAGGTATGCTTCCCGGCGTAAAATCTGCGCCGGTCATCGTCGAAGCATTGGCCAGACGGATCACATCCACGCCTGTTGCGAAATAGAGATAGCCTTCGGGATCAATCAGGCTCCATTTTCCGGCCACCTTTTCCACCCGGAAATAACCGGTTGCCGCAAACTGGGGCCCATCCCGAAATCCGCCGAACCGGGAACGTCCCGGCATGGGCCCCTCCTTCAGCTCAGCGAGCTCAGCACCGGTAACCTCGGCAAGTTCTTCATCGGAATGAATCTTTTGTGAAAAATCAACCTTTGCATTCTGCCCATAGCGATCCACGCAGTGCGTCAAATACCCGGCATCAACCTCCGGGGAAAATACGAGGCGAAACCCGCTCAGTCGCAGGGGATGATCCACCAAAACCCCATGTACACCGAGCTCGATCCGAACAATCCCCGCAAGATCCAGATTCATCGTCCCCCACATCCAAACGGCATATTCACCATCGGTCTTCCACGGAGCGGGATTGGATCGCATCCCCGATTTATAATTCAGACCGCCTTCCAGCGTTTTCCCTTTCAGCTCGATCAGATTGGTCTGTTTTACCCCGACCCCGACGTTTACACAACGGCTGTGCATCTGGCCTTTGCGGTCGAACACATTAATAAAGATCTGCGTGGAGCTGGTGCCGAGATTTTCCGCATCAAATGCAAAACAGAAATCCGGGAGTCCACTCCAGTCCCAGGCTTCCGCCGGCTCCAGAAAAATGGACGTATAAAAATTATCCCGGGCCTTCATCGTGACTTCAAGGCACTGGAGATCAGGGCAAACTTTCGCATCGACATTATTGAAGTGAATCCCGACCGGAAGGGTTGCTCCGGAAAAATCGAAAAGGGAGAGCTGAGTTTCTGAATTCATGATTATTTTTTCCTGAATATTGACGTTTAAACCTGGGTTCGTACCCTTCGGCCTTAGCCTCTGCGGGAATCGTTTCCACAAAAACTCTTCGCGCGCCTATTTTATATAGACGGGATTGCACTTTTGCACATTTTTTTCATCCCACTGTTTCCATATCTGACGCATCTGCCCGACAACCTCGGCGTCTTCA
>QKFE01000190.1 GCA_003252225.1 Kiritimatiellales bacterium
AGGTGCTATACAGCCGTTTGACTTCATCGGCAATTACGCGCACGCCCTGTTCAACGGTTTCGTCGTTCTGGGCATAGGTGACGCGGATGCACTCCTGTTTGTGCCGCCACATTTCATTTTCAAGTCCGGGGAAAAAGTGGTGGCCGGGAATGATGAGGGTATTGCGCGCTTTGAGCCGCTCGTAAAGTTCGCCGCTCGAACACGGCAGATCCTTCAGCCAGAGCCAGAGGAAAATTGCGCCTTCGGGCTTATGAATCCGGCAGGGAAAACCGGTCAGTTCCTGGCGGAAAAGGGCGAGGGTCTGTTCGGCTTTACGGCGGTAAAACGGCTGAACAATTTCGCGGCTCATCTGCATGATTTCGCCGCTGCGGATCAGGTCAATCGCCAGTTTCGCGCCCATTCCGCCGGGTGCGAGGTGCATCACCCCGTTAATATCGCCGATGGCCGCGGTAATCTCTTCGCGGGCAATCACGATTCCGGTGCGCAGGTTCGGCAGACCGAATTTCGAGAGGCTCATGCAGACCACGGTGTTTTCATTCCAAATGGGTTGAGCATCGGTATAAATAATGTCCGGGAACGGCGTTCCGTACGCATTATCGATAATGAACGGGATCCCTTTTGCGCGTGCAATTTCATCGAGCTTCCGGATTTCGGAATCGGTCAAAACATTCCCGGTCGGATTCGTCGGCCGCGAAACGCAAATGGCGCCGATATCGTCGCCGATTTCCAGCGCATCAAAATCGACGTGATATTTAAAAAGGCCGCCGTCCAGCAGCTCGATACTGGGTTTGCGGGCGGAAAAGAAACCGTCCGAAAGCCCGGCGTCCGCATACCCGATATATTCCGGCGTCAGCGGAAACAGCACCCTTTTTTTCGACCCGTCCGGCATTTCACCGGCAAACAGGTTGAACAGGCAGAAAAAGGCGTTTTGCGATCCGTTCGTCAGCGCGATGTTTTTTGCCGTAACCGGCCAGCCGAACGTTTCGGCCAGCATTTGCGCCAGCGCTTCAATAAAGGCTTCATTTCCGCGCGATCCGTCATAATTCCCGATCATCGTTTCGAAGCCGCGCGGTTCGGCCAGAATCGCCTCCATCCGCCGCCGGAACCGGTTCTGCACCTCCGGAATATGCGCCGGATTCCCCCCGCCGAGCATCAGCATATCCCCGCCCGCCATCGCCGCGCCGAGATCATCCATCAACTGGGTAATTCCCGCCTTGCGCGTAAATTTCTGACCGAACTTTGAAAAATTCATCCGCCCAAAATAATGCACACGGTTTGGGAAAGGGACAAAAAAAGGGAGGGAATACGCACCCCGGTCCGGTGCGGGCCTTTACGGTGTTCCGCCCTTGAGGGTCTTGTGGATCGTGTCCTTGATGATGGCAGGATCGTACTCAAAATTAACATGGAACAGGATCAGTTGGATGCCGTTTTCCTTGAGTACTTTCTGTAGGAATTTCAGCCGGTTGATTTTCTGGATCTGTTCGGTTTTCGGGTCGTGCAGCAGAATGGCGGCGACGATGGAGGTGTCTTCGGGGTTGTGCAGCACAAAGTCCACCGCCACCGGTTTCAGTCGCTTGAACGCGGGCATATTTTCAGCAAAGGAGGGGTCGCTGATGTCGACAACGCGATCCAGCGAAACATGGAAGGTCACCATATACTCATCGAGCAGAGCTTCGTGGAGGGCCTTGAAAAAAAACATTTCATTCCGCGAAAGCCTCAGCGAGGCTTCGTGGTGCTGTCGGTTTTTGCTGTTGTTTCGCGATTTCAGAAACTCTTCCGCTGAGTAGGAATCGGACTTTTCCTTCTTCGATTTACGGGGGGTAAAAGAATCCATCAGGTCGGCGGAGGAAGGCAGGGACTGATCATCCCTGTTTTTCTTCCGGATGAAGAGGATTGTTGCGGTCGCAGCAGGCAGCAGCAGAAGGGGGAGCCAGAGTTCAAAGCGGAACCTTTTGGCGGGCTCCGGCAGGGATATCGGCACCGGTTCGGGTTCCGGCGGAGGGGGCATCGGTTCGGGTTCCGGCGGAGGGGGTTCCGGTTCGGGGGGCGGTTCCGCACTGCCGAATCCGGATTCTATGCAGACCCCTTCAAGGTTGTAGACCTCCCGGATAACGTCATCCCCGGCCTGAAACAGATACACTGTTCCATCTTTGGTGCTCATTTTAGCCAGCGGCGCGCCGTGTTTTCTGACCGCATCTTCGTATTTATCTCCGATTTCTGCTTTCGCAGTCGCAAATAAAATACTGATAACAGGGATTAAAACGGCTCGGTTGATCCTCATATCCGGCCAGCTTCCGGTGTGGTTCCTTTTGTTTTTAAGCGAAAAGTCGTTTTACAACCAGCAGCCCGGCTCCGAAGCCCAAAATCAGGGTGGCCACAGCCGGTTCCGGAATGGCAACGGTTGTCCAGGAAGCTGCCGTGATGGCTGAGGACGGGCTTTGTCCTCCGGCGATATCGGCTGAAAGGAGATTATGATCGGTGGAGTTTGCGATCGATGCGAACTGTACGCGCCAGTCGGTGTTCTGAACCAGTGCGGGAACATAGTTGCTGAGGTAGGAGAGGGAGACGGCAAAATCGAGGAAGGTGGTGGTTCCGAACGGATCGCCTGCGGAGCCTACGTTGTCGGTGCTTTGAACATAGCCGTCCGTCGTCCGTCCGTCGCCGTTGATGTCTTTTGCAAGCTTTTGGCCTCCGTGGCCGTCAAAGTCATCCATTTTTGTCCCGCCCCAGGTGCCGTCGGAGGTGTCGAACACAAGCATTTCAAGGCCGTGCGCGGTTTGATCTGTGGATTTGCTGTCCCAGGCAAAGGCGTAATCGGGACTGTAATCGCCCATGATATCGATCAGCACAAAATGGGAATCGGAAAAAGAGGGGTTGGAACCGACATCGAGGCGCATCCGGAAAAAGACATAGTTGTTGTCCATGCCCCAGTAAGCGCCCGGTGTAGTGGTGTTGCCGACAAATTCCAGCTGCCCGGCATTCCCGTCGACCGAGTCATTCAGTCCGTTGAGCGCATTCCAGGTGACGGAACCCCAGCCGGTGTAGTTCCCGATATGTTGTACAACTGCGGCGTTTGCGGACACTGCGCCTAAAAGAATCAGTAGGGCAAAACGAAGTTTCATTGCGGGGGTCTCCTTGGTCGGTTGATTTTTTTGCTGTTATATCAGAGTAAGATGTCTTTGTGTAGCCCTAAATCGTGGTGGAAGCGCGTCTGGGTGCCGAGTTCCTTGGGCATGCCGACGATATCTTTGAGCTGTTCCAGCAGGTAGCCGAGGTGGTCGCCGCTTCCGGCGGCCAGTTTGAGCAGGTCGCGCTGTTCCTCGGGGACATTGCCGACAAAGCCGGTTAGAATCATTTCAATGATCGCATCGATCGCCGTCAGGGGCTGGGCCAGTTCCTGAGTGATTTCAGCGATATCGCCGAGCAGCTGCGCTTTTGACATTTTCTGTGCGGCCCCGCCGACGGTGGTTTCGTCGGTCTCTTCTTCGGATATTTTTTTCCCCAGATCGGTGATTTTCTTTTGGGTGCGGGCTGCGACGCCGGCAACATCTTTTTCGACCTGTTCGAGGATTTCTCCGAGTTCATCCCGCCGGTTGTCTTTGGGCATCATGGTTTCGAGTTTTTCCATCATGCTGGCCAGCGAACTGAGGGTTTCAGTCAGCAACGCTCCGGTATCGCCAGCCGAGACGGTGTTTATTTTGTGCCGTTTGCGGGTTCCTTCGACCGTAATTTTCCGCCACTCCCGGTCGGGGATTTCATCGGCGTGCAGAAGGTTTTTTGCGTCTTCAACGCCTCTTTTCTCGACATACCGGATGATTTTGTTCTGGCTCTGCTGGAGTGCGTCGGATTGCGCGGTATATTTTTCGAGCACGCCCTCCATATCAATGTCCATCTTCATGTTTTTAATGGCGTTATGGATTTTCTTATCCCGCTCGGGGTCGGGTTGCCCGGTAATTTTCTGTAGGCGGTCGAGAATACTTTTTTCCAGCACAGCCATCGCCTTTTTCATCGAGGCTTTTCCGCTCCGCTTCTGGAAAGCATCGATATGTTTAAGGTCGTCGAATGTTTTGCGCAGGCACCCCAAAACCACATCCGCGAGCGACTCGGTTTCAGAGAGCGAACTCACCGCCTGCCGCATAACCACCGATTCGAGGATAAGCTGCCCGAGTTTTTCCGGATCGGACGCCAGTTTGGCCACTTCCGCATCGACATGGGGGTTTCCGGATTCGGATTCGCCTTTCAGATAGGCGACAATCTGTTCGATATTGATCGCGGGTTCGGGCGGTGCGGCGGGTTTTTCTTCCTCTGAGGCAGCGGGTTCTTCGGCTTCGGGAGCGTTACCGGAAGGGTCGCCGCCGCTTTCCCATGATTCCGGATGTTCGCCTTTATGGATGAGGTGGTATTCCATGTCCTCTTCCGAAGAAACGTTGCCGATTTCGGATGACCTGATCGCCTGATCCAGTTCTGCGCGATCGGCCTGATGGAGCAGTTCCACCAGCCGCGTGTAGTCGGTGAGGGTCAGCCCGCTGCGCAGGGTCAGATTGGTTATGCCAAGGGCAATAAATTTCCGTTCAAGACCCTTGATCAGCGAGTTGCTTTCTTCAAGGGGAAGACCTTCAACCACCAGCCGTCCTGCCACCGTTCCGATGTTCAGCAGGGCACAGTTATCGAAAAATCGACAGAAGTCCCGGTATGTGGTTTCGACCGTCTGTTCACTGAGCGGATGGTTGAACCCGTAAAGGGTATAGACGGAAAGCGCCTTGCCTATGGCAGAAAGAGCTCGGGCAATTTCCTTCTGGTTCGTTCCACTCCCCGGATTCATAACGCACTCCTTATGTTCTGAACACCCCCCGCTCCCCGAAAAATGATATATCAGCCTGTTATTTTTGTTTCAAGAATGGAGTGGCGGAAACAAATTTAAGCCGAAGGATTTTCAGGTCAATTGTTCAGTATAACTGTCTGCCAGTTTGTAAAACACCGTAATTTTGTTTCGTTGACGGAGTCGGGATTCCGGCGGAAGTATTTTCCCTGCCGAGCAACGCAAAAAGAAGAGCCCCTTGCAGGGGCTCCCGAGTTTTGTGCACGGACTTCATCAGAGCATAAAAATGCGCCTCACCGCGAGGACTCCTCCGCCGAAGATGACAGAAAGAGCCATTACAGAAGGCTCGGGGATCGCAGCGACTTGAATTGTCGCTGAGTCAGCATTTGCGCCGCTTCCCCATGTGTAGACGTAGGTTCCCTCGGTTAAGCCTAAATCGGCGATGGTTTTGTTGCTGAAGGTTGCCGTTCCGCTTAGTTGGGATCCGGAGACATAGCCCTGAGGGAGGAAGAGCGAATAATAGTTCATCATGAAATTATCGCCGGAGCTTGTTGTTGCGAGCGTAAAGAAGGTTCCGCCCCCAATTGGGCGCGGACCCGTTATGCCGGTGTAGTGCTGAAGACTTGCGCCTATTGCGCCCACGCCCACCCATGCGTCGCTGGCCCGGACGGCCGCATAAGGGACTGCGGTACTTGCCGGTGAAAGTGCAGTTATATCGGCTGATCCGGAACCGGTCATGGTGACATCACTTCCGTCCTGCTGAATTGTGAAGATCAACGCCGCATGTGTGTTGATTGCCATAAGTCCGAGTACTACACCCGCTGCCAATAAACGTTTTTGTTTTTTCATGGTTCTGTACCTTTCCTTTTTTGTCTCTGCCTTTCGATTGCCCACACAGGCAACCGCATACGGAACAGGTTTCCTGCCCATTCCGCGGTGTGGACGTTTCAGCACGGAAGGTGCCACTCAGCGGTTTCGGATTTACGTGATCTCGTAAGTCTCTACATACGAATAATTAAAAATGATTAAAATAATTATCAATACATTTTCTTTATTCGTTTCAGTTTTCAATAATTAGAAAAATATGAAAATAGTCCAAAGCAAAAAAGTGGAGTCCCGATTGATGCAAACAGGGATCAGCCGTTTGCCAGCACAACGGCGCGTTTCGGGGCGGGGTAGCCTTCGACGGTTTTGGCGGGGTCGGCCGGATCGAGAAAATCGGGCAGGGATTCAAACGTCATCCATTCGGTGGAACGCTGCTCTTCAATTGAAGTGGTATTGACGTCAACGGTGCGGATGTTTTTGAGGCCGCAGCGTTTCAGCCAAAGTTCGAGGGTCGGAACGGAGGGGATAAACCAGACGTTGCGCATTTTGGCATAGCGGCCGTGCGGGATCAGCGAATAGCCCTCCGGCCCATCGGCGACTAGCGTTTCGATGACCAGTTCGCCGCCGGGTTTTAAAAAGGATTTCAGTTGTTCGATGTGTTCGATCGGCGATTTGCGGTGATAAAGCACGCCCATCGAAAAT
>QKFE01000132.1 GCA_003252225.1 Kiritimatiellales bacterium
ACTCGAACAGTTCTGGAATGCCGAAGACGCAGCCTTTTCCAACGGCTACGTACGCGATGCCATTGTCCCGCTCCGCGGCTTCCCGGAATTCGTTCCGCTGCTGTGGGATCAACTGGCATCGCACCAGCACAGCGCGATTTTGGACCGCGTGCAGGAAGCCGGAAAACTGCCGGGCGGACTGAGCGTACTCAGCTGGCGAATGTCGGCACTCGACGACGATTCGTTTCCTCTGCTCCAACAACTGTTAGTTCTGCAGGCGCTGCAGACCGCCGACCCGCACGGAAGTCTATTGGGCGACTTTTCGCGCATCACTTTGCAGGGATTTGTTGAATGGCACCATCTATCGCTGGAGGAACACAACAGCATTCACATCAACCCGGTCATCGCCGCCTACATCATGAATGTGCAGGCGATCCGTCAATACCGCTACCACGCCCAGGGCGGAATCAGCGGTGCCATATTCAAACTGTTCAAAAAAGCAAAAGCTGACCGAAATGATATTTTTATTGTTTTCGCAACCGTACTCACCATTTACTGCGTACACCTGATTTATTCCGTGCTGAACGCGCCGCTGCCGCAGGAAACGATGATGACGCAAATGACCACGGCCTATTCCGACCGCGACATGAATGCCGCCCTGAATTACGGCCTGCTGTTGATCCGCCACTATCCCGAAGACTCCGACCTTGCCCGGCTGCTTACAGGTAATATTCTGCTCCTTCAACAGCAATATGAACCTGCCGAACAGCTGCTTGCGCAGTTTCGTAAAAACCAGCCGGACTGCCCCGCCGGAATGGTCGCCCACGGCCTCGCCTGCCAGCTGCAGGGAAAATACAAAGAGGCCGAACAGAGCTATTACGAATTCTGTTACCTTTTCGACGAAATCTTCCCCAACGCCGTCGAAGAAATTCAACGCTGGCGGCGGCTGATGGAAGAAGGCTTCAGCACCCCGCCGAAGTGGCAGAATATTTATCGATATCGCTTTATGCATGAACTATAGTGCGCCGCTGTATTGAGAGAAATCAAAGAAGGAACCCATGAAACAAATCATTTTAATTGCACTGGCCGCCGCAGCGTTTGCCCTTACCGGCTGCAAAAGCGAAGAAGACAAAAAAGCCGCTTCCCGGGAAAAGGAGACCAAACCCACCTTTATGTTCTGGAACTTCCGGAAGGAAATTGTCAGCACCGAATATCATATTCCCGAAATGAAAAAACCGACTGCGGCAAAATACCTCGAAGCCCGCCTCCGGCAGATTCCCGGCTACGAAAAAAGCGAAGCCGACCTCGAAACAAACACGCTCACAGTCCACTACCAAAGCAGCACGGTTCGCTCGATGAACTTTGAAGAAGCCATTGCTCTCGCAGGATTTTCAGTGAACAAACGCCCGGCGGACCCGAACGCCAGAATCCCCGAAGGAGTGCTTTAACCATGAAACTGACTGTTTCCCCCGCCCCGCTGGCTGAACAGAAAAAAGATGCCGTAATCATTTTCTACCAAGGCAAAAACGCACTGCTTCCATCTGACAACGCCGCCCTGAAAAAACTGGCCGATGAACGAATCAAAACCTCCGCTTTCAAGGGCGAAGCCGGACAGGTTGCACTCTTCCCTGCAACCGGAGACATTGCGGCAAAACAAATCATCGTTGCAGGCCTCGGCGAACAGAAACACTTTTACAACGGACTGCTCGAACAGGCGGCCGCCGCAGCCGTTAAAGCCGGAACTGCGGCCGGGCTCAAAAGCTTTGCCGTTGCTTCAGCCATCGAATTCGACGAAATTGAAGAAGCGGATTATCAACTGCTGGTCGGACGCGGCGCAGCGTGGGGAACCTACAGCTTCAACACCTATAAATCCGAAACAAAAAAAACGGCGGAAGCTTCACTTGTATTTTCAGGAACCGTGACCGACCGTTCCGTAATCAACGCCGCCGAATCGCAGGGTATCGCTCTTTTAAACACCGCCGACCTCGCCAACCTTCCCGGCAACGACGCCCCCCCGGAAAAAATCGCCGAATGGGCCAAAGCCATGGCCAAAGAAAACGGTTTGAGCTGCCAGATTTTCGGAAAAACTCAGCTTGAAAAGAAGGGTTGCGGCGGAATCCTGTCCGTTGCGCAGGGCAGCGCGCAGGATGCGCGAATGATTATTTTGAAACACGCCGGAAAAAATAAATCCGCCCAACCGATTGTACTCGTCGGAAAAACCATCACCTTCGATTCCGGCGGTATTTCACTCAAGCCCGGAAAAGGCATGGGCTGGATGAAATACGACAAATGCGGCGGCATGGCCGTACTCGCCGCCATGCAGATGATTGCGAAAATGGACGTCGACGTTCCGGTGATCGGGATTCTCGGCGCAGCCGAAAATATGCCCGGATCGCAAGCCACCCGCCCCGGCGACATCATCAAATCCTACGGCGGAAAAACTGTCGAAGTGCTGAATACCGACGCCGAAGGCCGTCTCGTTTTAATGGACGCCCTCGCTATTGCCGCCGAAATGAAACCCCGTGCAATTATCGACCTCGCCACCCTCACCGGCGCCGTCATCGTTGCCCTCGGTTCATCCGCCGCCGCCATCCTCGGAAACAATCAAAACCTTGTTAACGAACTGATCGATTCCGGCCTTGATGCCGGCGAACGGCTCTGGCCGCTGCCCATCTTCAAAGATTTTACCGACGATATGAAGTCCGACTTCGCCGACCTTTCCAACCTCAGCAAATCCGGCGGAGCCGGTACGGCCACAGCGGCGGCGTTTCTACAGGAGTTCGTCCCCGAAAATATTCCGTGGGCGCACATCGACATCGCCGGAACCGCCTGGCTCGAATCCGCCAAACCCCATCAAGCTCCCGGCGCAACGCTGTTCGGCGCGCGCACACTGACGCAGTGGATTGCCCAGCAGGATTAAAATTACCCTTTATTCCACGCTGCAATCAGTGCGGTGCGGGTGTGCGTCCCGACGGCGGCATATATTTGCTCCAGATGTTTGCCGACCGTACGGGGAGATATTTTGAGCACATCCCCGATTTCACGGTTTGTTTTTCCGGATGCCAGCAGTTCCACCACCTGCCGTTGTCGCCGGGATAGAACATCAAGCGCACTCTTTGCGGATATCCGTATTCGGGCCTGCTCTTCGGACTGAACAGCCTTTTCATTCAACAGCGCAAACCGCTGCTCAAGATGCCGGGTCTGCTTCCAGTTTTTCCACGCAATCTGAACATGCGGGTTAATAATTTCCGCCATGCCGACGTCCGAGTCCGTATAAACAGAATCCCTTGAATAGACAATTCCGAACCGCTCTTCACGATCCCCGATTCCCATCCAGATCTGATCTTCGATATCAATTGGCTTAAACACTTCATTATATAAATGGGTGCGCCGGTAATGCTCCCGCTTAAGCTCACTCAATAACTGTCCGGTTTCAGCACTGTGAACTAATCCAATCTTAGCAACCCCCGGATGCTCGTGCATAAACCGGCCGAAAAGGCTCAACGTTTCGTTCGATACACTTTCGCTGATCATATTTCCCGCCACGACGACCGGCGCGACCGAAAAATGATTGATCGAAAAATGAACCCCCGGAAGGGCCTGTCTCAAAACCACATAAAAGTGATTGGCAATCGGCTCGTTTGAGATCGTGTAGTGAATGCGTTCGCAAATCCTCGCCGCCCTGTTTAACTCGTCAACACTCAGATTTCTCAAATTCATAACCCCGGAAAAACCTCCCAACCCGACACTACGTCATTCGGCGTATTGACCTATAGATTACCCTGCGATTTCAAACACATTTACCGTTTTTCTTAAAAAGAAGGGATCGAAGGGGAATGACCATCATGCACAGAATCGTTTTACTCTCACTTGCTCTGCCTATATCCAACCTGTTTGCACAGGGTTTGTTAACCCCTCCCGGCGCACCGGGGGCGACAATGAAGACGTTAACACAGGTGGAACCGCGCACACCGATTTCGAGCCTGCCATTTACAATTTCAGCGTCCGGCTCCTATTACCTCACAGGGAATCTAACCAGCACCAATCATGGGGTGATTATTGAGGCCAGCGGGGTTTCGCTGGATCTGATGGGCTTTACACTCAGCGGTGATCGGGAGCAGATGGAGTTCGGGATCTTTTTGGACGGTGCCACCAATGGCTTGATCCGGAACGTGATGGTGCATAACGGCATAGTGCGCGACTTCGGTTATGGCCTCGTGATCTGGGGCGGAAACAACAACCGTTTCGAGAACCTTGTCTCGTCCTGCAATGCGTTTGGCGGTGCGGTTCTATTTGGAGCGGATTCCGGCCAATGCAATGCCAACACCATTCAGAACTGCACGTTTGCAGATAATGGATTAAATTCCACCAACGGTTCCGCAGGAATTACGCTCACCACCCTGACCAAGGGGGAGTGCAGCGGCAATACCATCGACCATTGCACAGTTGGCGGAAATGGAGAGCAAGGCATTGTTTTTTCCGGCAACTTTTCGGGCACTTGCAACGGGAACAGAATTTCCGATTGCACGATCGGCAACCATGCAACGATGGAAATCATGCTATCGGGCACCGAAGGAGAATGTTCGGGCAATACGGTTGCTGGCTGCACGATCCGGCAAGGCGGAACGGGAGGCATTTACCTACAGGATGTTTCCGGCAATCGAATTGACGGCAACCATATTGTCGGATCAAGCACAAACTCCATGGTCGGTATTCATTGCGAAGGGTCGACAAATAACGTAGTGGTTCGCAACTCATGCTTCGGGCAGCAATACGGCCTCGTCGTCAACACCACGGATATGCTGGGTCCAATCGTTTCTGAAACCGGAATCCTTTCAACGACCAACGGAGCCGCAGGCTTAAGCCCTTGGGCCAATTTCGTTAAATAGAAAATGAAAGAGCATGTGGCTCCGGCGTCAGCCGGTTCAATAAAGAAAAGGAACAAAATAGAAAATGATGAGAATTAAAAAGGTAGCCGTTATTGCAGCGGCACTAGCCGCAACCGTCGGAGTTTTTGCGCAGGGATCATTGACCCCGCCCGGTGCGCCGCAACCCACCATGAAATCGCTCGAAGAGTTGCATCAGGCGATTCAAAACGCCCAGTCCGTCATTACCCAAGCCACGCGACAGGCTGAACCCCGAACCCCGATTTCGAGCGTGCCGTTCACCATCACCGAATCGGGGTCGTATTATTTTGTCAGCAATCTGACGATGACGGCGTCTGGACAGTATGGCATTACCATTAACGCAGATGATGTCACCATTGATCTGATGGGATTCTCTCTCAGCGGATCTGGAACTGAAAACTACAATGGGATAAGGGCGACCGGACGCAAAAACATTACCCTTAAAAACGGAGTCATTTCGGATTGGCAGAGATCCGGCTTCTGTGGAGCGTATTTTTCAGTATCAAAAAACATCAGGGTAACAGATATCACTTTTTCGGGGAACTATACCGGAATCGACTGCCATCAATCGGAACAGATATCGGTTTCAGCATGTCAGGCGAATTACAACACCGGCCCTGGGTTTAATTTGGGCAAAAGTACTGTCCTCTTTGACTGCATAGCGAGTACGAACGGTGCCTCCGGGTTTCGCGTGGATGACGGATCCACTCTCTCCGATTGCTTGGCAACAGACAACGCGGGCGATGGTTTCTATTTAGGGCATGACTGCTCTGTTTCACGCTGCACGGCCATCAACAACAGCGGGGACGGTATTGAAACGTTTAATCGATGTAGCCTCAGTGAATGCACTGCTTCCGGTAACTCCGGATATGGAATCAATGGATATGGGGATCTGAAAGCAGAGCGGTGCACTGTACAGAACAACGGCCTGCACGGCATTCGCGTCGACAATGGCGGCTACGTTCATCACTGCAGCATCAACGACCACAAAAACGGCGGCGGCATTTATGCGGTAAACAATGACAGCCGGATTGAAGACAACCACATTACAGGCAACCAGACCGGATTGCTTTTGTATGGCAAAGGCTGCTATGTCGCCAACAACACGGTGTTGCGGAACACGGACAACTATCAAATTTCCGAAGGTCATCAGCTGAATCTCCTTCTGTGTGAAGTCCCCGAAACCATCGACTGGCCCTGCTCCGTCAAATTTGCCGGCACCCTGACCTGCTCAACCGCCAAAACCAACGGCATCACGGTCAACGCGAATAATGTGACGATTGATCTAAATGGCCATGCCCTGATCGGTCCGGGCATAACGAGCGGGAATGGCATTTACCAATCGGGCACCTATCACAACGCAAAAATATGTAACGGTAAAGTTGAAAACTGGGCGCACATCGTTATGGGCGGAATCTACGTTGCTGGAACCGGAAACATCCTTTCAGATTT
>QKFE01000246.1 GCA_003252225.1 Kiritimatiellales bacterium
CATTTTTGATATCGGCGTCTATTTCGTCGTGCTCGGTATTTTGCTTACCCTTGTTTTTGCATTGGGGGAGGAAGAATAAATGGAAGCCGTCCTCGCCCTGGTTATCGGAACACTCTACGCCGCCGGCCTCTATTTAATGATGCGCCGTAATCTGATCCAGCTGATCATCGGCCTCAGTCTGCTCAGCCACGGCGCCAACCTGCTCATTTTCACGGCGGGCGGTCTGCGCGGCGGCGGCGCGCCGATTCTGGCCGAAGGTGAAAAAGTGTTTGCAACCACCCCGGCCGACCCGCTGCCGCAAGCGCTCATTTTAACCGCCATCGTCATCAGCTTTGCCGTAACCGCCTTTGCACTGGTGCTGTTTTTGCGCACCTATCAAACCGTCGGAACCGACGATGTGGATAAACTGAAGGAGACCGACACATGACCCTCCTTCCGTCACTGCCCATCACGATTCCGCTGGCCGGCGCAGTTTTGTGCATGCTGTTCCGCAAAAGCCTGCGGATGCAGAAACTGATTGCCGTTGTTTTTTCATTCGTCATTTTATTCACGGCGATCGGTTTAATGGCGAACACCGCCGATGGAACCATCGCGGTGATGCACGTCGGCAGCTGGTCCGCGCCGTTCGGCATCACACTGACCGTCGATATGCTTTCGAGCGTGATGCTGGTTCTGGCCGGTCTGCTCGGCGTATCCGTTTC
This sequence comes from Kiritimatiellales bacterium, assembly GCA_003252225.1. Taxonomy (GTDB): domain Bacteria; phylum Verrucomicrobiota; class Kiritimatiellia; order Kiritimatiellales; family Pontiellaceae; genus Pontiella. Next base: position 702 of record QKFE01000246.1, read on the forward strand.
GATCTACTCCTGTTTCGACCTTGATGATGAGCGCGTCCGTTTCGGCTTCTTTCCCCTCTGTCTGATTCTGCTGATGGGCGTTAACGGCGCGTTCGTGACCGGCGACCTTTTCAATTTATATGTCTGGTTCGAGGTGCTTTTAACCGCTTCATTTATTCTGCTCGCCCTCGGCGGCGAAAGGCCGCAATTGGAAGGGTCGATTAAATACGTCGCGCTCAACCTGCTTTCATCGGCGCTGTTTCTGGCGGGCGTCGGAATTCTTTACGGCATGGCCGGAACGCTCAATATGGCCCAACTGGCGCAGGTTGTTCAGCAGGGGGATCGCGGCGGACTCGTCACGATGGTGGCCGTAATGTTTCTGATGGCCTTCGGAATTAAGGCCGGTATGTTCCCGCTCTATTTCTGGCTACCCGCCAGTTACGCCACGCCGCCCGCCGCCGTTTCCGCCCTCTTTTCCGGCCTGCTCACCAAGGTCGGCGTCTATTCGCTCATCCGCGTTTTCACCCTTATTTTCATCGCCGACCCCGAGTTTCTGCACAACCTGATTCTGATCGGCGCGGGGCTCACGATGGTTTCGGGGGTTTTGGCGGCGGCGGCGCAATATGAAATGCGCAAAATCCTCGCCGTGCACATCGTCAGCCAGATCGGCTACATCGTCATGGGCCTCGGCCTTTTCACCCAAGCCGCGCTCGCCGGAACCATCGTTTACCTTGCGCACAACATCATCGTGAAAACCAACCTCTTTCTGGTTTCGGGCGCGGTTCACCGGATTAAAGGCACGTACGACCTGCACAAACTGGGCGGTCTTTACAAAGAGCGGCCGGGCCTCGCCATCCTGTTTATCATTTCCGCCATGTCGCTCGCCGGTGTTCCGCCGCTTTCCGGCTTTTTCGCCAAGCTCTCTTTGATTATCGCCGGCCTCGAAATCGAAGCGTGGGGTATTGTTGCCGTCGCATTGGGCGTCAGTTTGCTGACCCTCTATTCGATGACGAAAATATGGGCCTATGTTTTCTGGAAACCCGCCCCGGAAAACCTGCCCGATTTGAACCCGATGCCCGCCGGGAAATGGCTCCTGTTTCTTTCGCCGATGGTCGCCTTCACCGTTATCACCGTTGCAATGGGTGTTTATGCCGGGCCGATCTTCGATTATGTTTCCGCCGCCGGTGAACAACTGATGAATCCGCAGGGTTATATCAACGCCGTTTTGGGAGGAGGAAACTGATGGATCTCTTCGTTTACAACGTGCTGATTTCCATGCTTTGGGCGCTACTGACCGGAAGGGTAACCGTCGGTAATTTAACCCTCGGTTTTCTGCTCGGCTATATTGCCCTCAATCTGCTTTATCCGGGCACCGACAGAAAAAGCTCCTATTTCCGCAAAACAATGCAGCTGATTCGTTTCGCCCTCTATTTCACCAAAGAGCTGATTGTTTCGTCGTGGCGCGTCGCGGCGGACGTCATTAAACCGCTGCCCGAAATGCGCCCCGGCGTTATCGGGATTCCGCTCGATGCCGAAACCGACCTCGAAATCACCCTGCTCGCCAACGTCATTTCGCTCACCCCGGGCACATTAAGCCTCGATGTTTCCGACGACCGAAAAACCCTCTATATTCACGCCATGTATGTCGTCAACCCCGACGACCTGCGCAAAGAAATCAAAGACGGCCTCGAACGCCGCCTGCTGGAGCTGCTGCGATGAATGGTGTTAACCGCAAAATACGCAAAGAGCACAAAATTTTGAGAGTAGTGGCTTTTGAGAATTATGTGCATTTTGTGGTTATGAAAAAACAATTGAGGCAGAGCCATGGTTGATATCGTCTGCTCCATCGTAATGCTGATGCTGACCGTCGCCTTCGGTGCGGCGTTCGTCCGCGTCGTCATTGGCCCGACGCTGCCCGATCGCGTGATTGCGCTCGATATGGCGGCGACGATTGTTGTGGCGCTGATTCTGACCCACTGCGTGCAGTCCGGTTCCGCCTATTTCATCCCCGCCGCCGTCAGTATTGCGCTGCTCTCTTTTGTCGGAACCGTGGCGCTCGCGCTGTATATCAAACGCGGAGGTTCGTCATGATCCGCGAAATTCTGGTCAGTCTGTTTTTACTGCTCGGCGGGTTCCTTTCGCTGGTCGCCGCCGCCGGGGTAATCCGCCTGCCCGACCTCTTTTCCCGCATGCACGCCGCCACCAAATCCGGTACGGTCGGTGTCAGCTCAATCGTCATCGGAATGATCCTCCATTTTTCATCCACCACGGTTACGACGCGCGGTGTGCTGGTGATCGCCTTTTTCCTGCTCACGGCCCCCGTCGCCGCCCACATGATCGGCCGCGCCGCATACCACTCCGGCGTATCGCTCTGGATTCTCACCCGCATCGACGAGTGGAAAACACACGGTATCGGGAAAGAGAAAAAGGACTGATTGGAGGGACGGCCTCCGTGTCGTCCAAAAACGTAGACGCGACGCCCTCGTCGCGTTACCGTCATTCGGCTGCATGCACAACGCGACGAGGGCGTCGCGTCTACGTTAAGCTGCATCCAGCCCGGCGGGCACAACCCACGGCGGAACGGGGCAGCCGAGCGTATCCGAAACAGCGCGGAAGAGTTCAACTTCCTCCACCGTGATTTCGCGGTCGTTCATCAAACAGGCGAGGGCTGCGCCGAGGACCCACTTTTTCACTTTGAAAGAGGCCTGATTCAGTTTGTCGAGCGCGGCGTCAAGATCATCCCAGCTGCATTGCCCGGCATCCGCCAGTTTAAAGGCTGCTTTCGGATCGGTGATTTTTGCGGCGGCGGAATTGAAGGCTGCGGCGGCCTGTTCATCGGAAGCGTGGCCGTTTCGGGCGAGTACGGAAAGCACGGTCGAGGTTTCGGCGCAGAGACCGCTGACGGCGTAGTAATTCACCGCCCTGTTTTTCGGCTCGTCGTTAAACATCGGATCGAGGTGATGGGTTAAAACGCGCTGCAAAGCGTATTCAAAAATATCGACCTTTTCGTCGGCTTCGATCAGCTGCTTAACAATCGAGCGGAACGAGGCGTACTGGCCTTTTGCCAGAAAACGCAGCGCCGGAATGGAAAGATCGACGATCGGCAGACGCAGTTCGGGGGCAATAGAGCCCAATTGCGGCAGAGCCTTTTGAAGCGTTTCAAAAACCGCCGGTTCGGCCTGCCGGAGAATAATCTCCATCTGTTTTTCGAGCACGTCGGCTTGGGTGTCGAGCAGCAGAAAATAGATCAGCATCCGCGAACCGTACGGATCGCGCGCATAATCCTTCACCCGCTCCGGAATCGAATCAATCAACCGCTTCGCCGCATCCGCGTGGTGTTCCATCGGCTTGCCGATCGAATCAATCAGCGCCTCCGGATTATTCGGCTTGTGACGGGGTGGGGGCGGCGGGGGAGGGGTGGAAACGGAATCGAGAATTGCACCCGCAACGGCCATTTTGTGCGGTTTGGTAAACATATCGACGATGTTCGGCGGTCTTTCCGCTGCGGTCATTTTCGGGGCCGATTCATATTTTTCCAAATTCGCCCGCAAATCTTCGTAGGTGAATTTTTCAAACTCCCCCTTAAAATTCGGTTCCAGCCAGCGAACGCGCTCCTTTAAAGAGGGGTGGGTGCTGAAAAATGAACCGCGTGTACCTTTGCCGAAAAACATATGGCTGGCCTCTTCCGCGCGCGCACTGAAAATACGCGAACCCGCCGAAAGCCCCCCTATTTTTTTCAGCGCCGAAGCCAATCCGGTCGGGTTGCGGGTAAACTGCACCGCCGAAGCATCCGCCAGTCTTTCGCGCGAGCGCGAAACCGACGCTTTAATCAGCTTGCCGAAAAAGACCCCGGCATATCCGACAATCATTAAAGCCAAACCCGCCCCGATAATCGGAAGTCCGCCGCCTTTATTATCCCGGTCGCGGCTTGAGCCCGAACCCGCCCCGACCCGGATCAAAATCTGGCCGGTCAGCCCAATTAAAAGCAGGCCGTGCAGCAAACCCATCAGCCGGATATTCATCGCCATGTCGTTATTCAAAATATGACTGAATTCGTGAGCGACTACCCCCTGCAGTTCATCGCGGGTCAGCCCGGTCATTGTGCCGTAGGTAACTGCAACGACGGAATCGCTAACGGTGAAACCCGCCGCGAAGGCATTAATTCCGCGCTCTTTCGGCATCACGTAAACGGGGGGCACCGGCGTACCGGAAGCAATCGCCATCTCTTCCACGACGTTGCGCAGGCGACGCTCAAAAAAATCCTCCGTGTTCGGCAGGATCTCTTTTCCGCCCAGCATTTCGGCCACCATTTTTCCGCCGCCGCGGCGCAGTTCAATGATTTTCAGCGATGCACCCGTCAGCACAACCAGCAGGGTGACTCCGCAGACTCCGAGAAAAGCGTCCGGATACCACCACCCGAGTTTTTGCGCTTCGTTCGGTGTTGAGGTTTGGTCGAGATACACATGCAGCCCGGCGAGCGGAACGAAATAAACGAGGATGACGGTCAGTAAAATGGCCAGTGAAAAGTAGACCAGCAAAACACCGGTATTTTTTTTGGCCTTATCCTGTTGAGCAAAGAAATCCATTGTTTTTAATCCACAGATTTCACGGATTACTCAGATTCGAAATCCTAATAATCTGAGTAATCTGTGGATAATATTTTAGAAGCTCATTTTCGGGGCTTCGCGCTGGGCGGCTTCTTCGATCTCGAAGAGGACGGCGGCGACAAAGTTAAACATATTGGCGACGATGTTGGTGGGGAACACTTCGCGCTTGGTGTTGTAAACCGTTACGGCGTCGTTGTACGCCTGCCGGGCGAACGAGATTTTGTTTTCGGTCGATGTCAGTTCCTCTGTCAGCTGCATCATATTCTGGTTGGCCTTTAAATCCGGGTAGGCTTCGGACAGGGCGAACAGGCGGCCGAGAGCTCCGGTGAGTGCGCCTTCTGCGCCGACGAGTCCGGCCATCGCGCTGGAATCAGCCGGGTTTGCGGCTGCGGCTTTTCCGGCTGCGGCCGCCTGATTGCGGGCCTGAATGACGGCTTCGAGGGTTTCGCGCTCGTGTTTCATGTAGCCTTTCGCGGTTTCGACGAGATTGGGAATCAGGTCGTACCGGCGTTTGAGCTGCACGTCGATTTGGGCGAACGCATTTTTAAAGCGATTCCGCAGCACAACCAGTCCGTTGTATGCGCCGATCAGCCAAATCACGAATACGATGATCAGTCCAAGTACGATGAATAAGGGAATCATCCTCTTCTCCTTCTGTTAAGTGTGCGGCGATAGTAGGCAATGTTGACCGGCTTTTCACTTATAAAAAGGCGCGGGGTTTGTAACTCCGAACAGGTTCTGTCTCACGAAGGCGCGGAGCCACAGAGATTTGGGGCTGCTTTGTGACTTCGTGTCTTTGTGAGGGGAGGGAAATCCCCTTCCCCCGCGCCCCCATCCCCTTAGATTTGGCGGTGGTTTCGGTTCCGGCAGGGCTGATGCGCCCGGCCAGCTAATGCTCTGCAAATAAATGTTGTATGCTTTTTTGCGGGACATTTCCGCCGCATTTCTTTTTACTCCCGGCATGAAAAAGAACATTCCAATGCCGGACTCAAACGAACAACGGATTCTTG
>QKFE01000123.1 GCA_003252225.1 Kiritimatiellales bacterium
CAAAGGAAACTGCGGCAGTTAGCGCGCTTGAATTAAACGGCATCGAGTTTGTGCCCGAACGCAACCGTTTCTACCCAAATAAGACGCTGGCATCGCAGGCTATTGGATTTACGGGCCTGGACGGTTACGGACTGGAAGGAATCGAATTTGCCTACGACCGATATTTGCGGGGATCAGACAACAATTTAACGGTTTTTAAAGATGCTCTAGGTAAAGTCTTCGACGAGAAACAAAAAAATGACGGCCGCAGCGACGGTCATAATATCATTCTGACCATTGACCGCACCGTTCAGTACATTGCCGAAAATGCGCTGGCCGAGGGCGTCAAGGAATATTCCGCCCGGTCGGGAATAGCCATCGTCATGGAACCCCAAACCGGTGCCATCCTGGCCATGGCCCAAGTCCCTTTTTTTAATCCGAACGCCTATACCGATTTTAATAAGGAGCTGTGGCGCAACCGCGCCATCACGGATCCCTTTGAACCGGGATCGACCATGAAAATATTCAGCGCTGCCGCCGCCATTGAATCCGGAAATGTCAAGGCCCACGACATCTTTTACTGCGAAAACGGCAGCTATAAGATCGGACGAAATGTTGTTCATGACATTAAAAAACACGGCTGGCTGTCGTTGCAGCAGATTATTAAATATTCAAGCAACATCGGGGCGGTGAAAATCAGCGAAAAACTCGGCCCCGAGCGACTTTATGGCATGTTTCGCAAGTTCGGTTTCGGCGATAAGACAGGAATCGACTCACCCGGAGAAACCGCCGGCAGTCTGAACCATTACAAAAACTGGACAACTGTGGACACCGGTTCAATTGCCTTCGGTTATGGGGTATCGGTATCGGCGCTTCAATTGATCGCCGCGGCTTCAGCCATCGCCAACGACGGAATCTTGATGAAACCCTATTTAGTTCAGGCCATTACGGATGAAAGCGGGCAACCGCTGAAACAATTTCAACCGCAACCGGTTCGAAGGGTCATCACACAACAGACGGCGCACACCATCAAGGCCATCATGAAAACAGTCATCACCTCCGGCGGCACCGGAACAAACGCCGCCCTTGAAAACTATACGGTCTGCGGCAAAACCGGAACCACACGCAAACTGGATAAAAGCGGCACTTATTCAGATTCAAGACATATCGCTACGTTTGTTGGATTTACACCGGCCGACAAGCCGCAACTGGCGATTCTGGTGGTCATCGATGAGCCGCAGGGACAATATTACGGCGGGACCGTCGCGGCGCCGGTGTTTCGCAAAATCGCGCGCGAGGCGCTGAATTATCTGAACATAACGCCCGAAAGCACAATAAAAAGCTTTGCGACTTTCCGCAGAGTCGAGACCAGCGGGTGAAACTTTCGCGTCTGATAAAGGCGGTAAAACCGCTATCCGTTGACCATAAAGGTGTTCAGAAAGACATGGATCCGGAAATTAAATCGGTTCACTATCGTGCCCAGGAAGTCCAGCGCGGCGGTTTGTTTGTCGCCATCGCCGGTCGTGCGGCTGATGGCCACGATTACGTTGACCAGGCGCTTGAAAGAGGCGCGGTCGCGGTCGTTTCTGAAAAAGAAATAACCGGCAGCACCATTAACCTGAGGGTTGCCG
>QKFE01000360.1 GCA_003252225.1 Kiritimatiellales bacterium
GCTGTAAAAATTGGCCTCCATTGCCGGATAAAACGCATTGATGCAATAGGCGTTCAGTTCCGGCAGAAACGCCGCAACGATGCCGTCCTGTATTTTGGCTGTTTTACCGTCGGAATAGCATTCATTCCACAATCGGAACAACCGGTGGACGTCCAGTCCGCGGCTTTTCAGCAGTTCCGCTGTACCAGTAATCCGTCCGGCCGCGACTTCGTCATCCCACGTTTTCCCGAAAACGGACGCAAATTTTTCCCGGCCCTTTTCGGTGATTCCCAACTCAGCGGCGGACGGGGCGCAGGCCGCTTTGCTGTACATCAGATAGTGCTGCCGAATCACATCCCGCTCAGCCAGTTCAGCACCGGTGACTTTTTTGCTGAGAATAAAACGGAACCCTTTCGCCTCAAAAAAAGAGCGAACCCGTTCAGCGAGATCGTCCGGCGCTAAATCCATTCCGAGATGGTGCCCCGGCTTGGTGAAAATCACGGCCTGATTGACTGACATAAAACCTCCATTGGGTTAACTGTCGATAAATTTAAAGGGGTGTTCACGGCAGGGCAAAGGCTTTTAAGGAAAATCAGCCAACTGAACCCTATTTTTCCGCAGACGGCTTCAACGCCGCCGCCACATCCTTTTCCGCATCCGCGAGGATTTGCGCGAGGGCTTTGTTATAGGCCCGGATCAGCTCTTCCGCCGTGGTATCCGCCAATCCGGAAACCTGCCGGTAATCGGTCGACATCAGCACCCGCACGCCGTTTGTTTTTTCGTCCAGCAGCGTCACTTTGATTTTGAGTACGGCTTCTTTTGCCTGCACATCGGCATAAAATTCCATCACGGAAACCACCATCCGATGCGACATCCCGGCACGGTCAACAATGGATACATCCCTGAAAATCCCGCTATTGGCAAACCGCCCGAAAAACTCATTCCGGAAATTTTCCGAGGGCGACATCAGCAGCTCGGAATAGTAACTGGCGGCAAATTCAACATCGCTTTTCCGCTGGATCAGATTCCGCGCATTGAACGGAGGCAAAACAGTTACATTATCGATCCAAAGCTTATCGGCAAGCGGCGTGGTGAGCAGCGGCTCCGCATCTTCGGTGGTAATCATGAACGTCTGAATATCGACTGTTTTTTTCCACAGCTTCAGATTCATGCACCCGGAAACAAGCACCAGCGAAATACCCAGAATTGAAATCAGCGTCAGTTTCATGGTTTTCATCTCTTTTGTCCTCCCCCGCTCAGATTTCTTTCCGGCGGTTCCGCAAGCAGCATTCCCGGGTTTCGTTTCAGCATCCGGATCAGCTCGCGGGTATCCTCCGTGACATATTTCAGGTTAACCAGAATCTGTTCAATATCGCGGTCGGAATCATCAATAATCGCCTCAAGCGCGTTCACCGTTTCAGTCAGGTTTGAAGTGATTCCCGGCAGATCGCCGGAAGCGACGCGGATATTTTCAATGACTTCATCCGAGGCCGTCGCCGCATTGTTCATCAGATATTTGAGATGGGAAACGGCGACATTCAGGTTACTGGTGACATCGACCACATTGTCGTTGATTGTTTTCAGATCCAGCGAATCGAGCTGCACCGAAAGCCGGCTGAGCGACCGGGTCAGCACGGTCATCATCGCCGGGGTTGACGGGATATAGGCATATTTCGGTTTCCAGTCGATTTCCAGCGGCGGGGCGGCCGACTCCGGGTATAAATCCGCCTCCAGAAATGAAAGCCCGGTAATTCCCTGCGGCACCAGTTTCAAACGAAGCCCCTGCTCGATCAACTTCTGCAAGCGTTCTGCGAAGGCGGCATCTTCCTCTTTCACCACACGCTCTTCCAGCGCCACCCGGATCAGCACATACATTTTCTCGGTTTCATAAATTTCCGAAACCATCGTGATGTCACTCACCGCGCCGACTTTCACCCCTCGGAATTTAAACGGCGTTCCGACATCGATTCCCTGCACCGATTCATCCACATAGGTTTCAATAAAGTATTCCGGCGACCGCAGCATATCGGAACTGACCGCAATAATTCCGCCGATTCCCAGCGCCGCGGCAGCCAGCACAAAAAGGCCGATCACAAAATAGTGTGGTTTACTGCTGCTCATAGGAAACTCCAATTAACAATGAAGAATTAGGGATGTAGAATTTCGGGTCTGCGACGCCTTCATTTAATAAGGCCGATGCCGACGGAGTTCCTTCATTCTCAATTCTTAAATCTACATTATTCATTATTCTCCCCCGCCTTTCCGGTTAAAGAAATTCCTCACCCATTCATCCTCGTGTATCTCGCGCAGTTCTCCGGGTTTGCCCTCCGCAATGATCTTCTTTGTGCGGGCATCGAGCATAATCACCCGGTCGGCAATTTTATAAATACTCGGCAGCTCGTGCGTCACAATCACAAAGGTGATATTCAGCGTGCGCGAAAGCCTGATAATCAGTTCATCGAGTTCATCCGCCGTTACCGGATCGAGCCCGGCAGACGGTTCATCGAGAAACAGTATTTCGGGATCGAGCGCCATTGCCCGGGCAATTGCCGCGCGTTTTTTCATTCCGCCGCTGATTTCCGAGGGCATGTGGTGCGCATATTCCGCCAGCCCGACCAGACTCAGTTTCATTCGGGCAATCAGTTCGCGCGCTTCCCGCTTTAAATCCGTAAACTCTTCGAGCGGCAGGCAGACATTTTCCAGCAGGTTCATCGAACCGAAAAGCGCGCCGCTCTGATACATCACCCCGAACCGCCGAATCAGCGCATCCCGTTCCGCGCCGTTCGCGTTAACAATACTGACATCGCCGATTTTAATATCGCCTGAAGCCGGTTTATAAAGCCCGATCATATGCTTCAGCATCGTCGATTTCCCGCAGCCCGAACCGCCGAGGATCACAAAAATTTCACCTCGGTTCACCCCGAACGAAAGCGAGTCGAGCACCAGCCGGTCGCCGTAACGCGCCGTCATGTTTTCGACTTTAATGATGGTTTCGTTTCCGTTCATCAAATTCCCAAAAAGTAAAACAGCACGGCAAAAATACCGTCCGCAATCACAATCATAATAATAGAGCTGACCACCGCGCGCGTTGCGGAACTGCCCACCGCGCTGGCCCCCTCGCCTGTCCGCAAACCGCAGAGGCAGCCTGCACAGGAAACCAGCAGACCGAAAACCAGTGCCTTGAAAAGTCCCCCCAAATAATCCGAAAGCGTGACGGCCGCCAAAACGCGGTTTACATACGTGATCACCGGGAAACCCAATCCGACCATCACCAGCGCGCCGCCGACCATTCCGGATAGATTCGTCAGCACCGCCAGCAGCGGCGTCATCAGCGTTGCGGCAGAAACACGGGGGATAACCAGAAACCGCACCGGATCCAGCCCCATCGTGGTAAAGGCGTCAATTTCTTCGTTCACTTTCATCGTACCGATTTCCGCCGCAAACGCAGAACCGGTTCGGCCGGCCACAATGATTGCGGTAATTAAAGGCCCCAATTCGCGCACGACGGCTTTGCCCACAAAATCGGCGATATAAATTTCAGCCGCAAACTGCTTCATTAAAACAGCGCCCTGAAAGGCCAGAATCAGCCCGACCAGAAAACCGAGCATCGCAATAATCGGGAGCGCCTTTGCTCCGCTGTTTTCCGCAACCAGCAGAAAATCTTTCATCCGCAGACTGCCCGGATGCAGCATGGCCCGAATCAGCCCGACCGCCAGTTCGCCTAAAAAGGCGATATGCTCTTTCAGCCCGTTCAGTGTTTCGCAGAACACTTTCCCGACCTCCCAAACCAGATTGGTCGGCTGGCCTTTTTTTTCGCTCCGAACATCAAGTTTATCGGCCGGATACTGCGCCAGCAGACCGGCGGTTCCGGAATCCAGTTCCTGAAATTCAACCGCTGCATTCAACCTGCGGGCCGTCTGGCGGATATACACCAGCAGACCGGTTCCGGCCCCGTCGCAATAGTCGATCCGCGAGCCGTCCACGACAATGGATTCAATCCCTTTATGGCTTAAATGGCGGCGAACCTCCCCCCACAGATACGGCAGCGTTGAAGCGTCGAGATAGCCGGTGAATGACAGGTTCAACTGCCGGCCGGTCAACCCGCCGTTGCATGTTGCGCGGCTGCTGGATGGCTTGCGCTTCATTTAATGTCCGTGATCGCTGATATGCTCCTCGCAAAAACATTGGCCGCAGGTTGAACAGTAGCGGAAATGAACCGACTCGTCCGACTTGTCTGTCACCCCGCATTTTGAACACCGGTGGATCGGCTGTCCTTCCGATTTTCTGCGCGCCGCAACATATGCCTGCTTCCGCCCTCCGGCTTTGACCGACCGAAAAATATCCTTTCCGAAAAAGAGCAGGTAATTCAGCAGCGCCGCCGCAGCCGTCGTTTTTGAATGGGGGTTGTTTCCGAATACGGCCAGCACATATGCCACCGCCGTAACCCACCCGATCCACCGAACCTGCACCGGAATCAGAAAAAACAGCCGTATTTCAAAACGCGGAAACAGCGTCGCAAACGCCAAAAGAACGCACCCGAGAAAATAGGTGTTCGTGATCTGCGCCGACGGGTTCACAAATGCGGCGGCCACCGTGAACAGGTAGCCGGAAAGAATAAACAGGTTATATTTAAACACCCCCCACTCTTTCTCCAGCGCTCCGCCCATCATCCATAGAAAATAAAACGAAAAAACGAGCCAGATCGGACTGAGCGTCTCCGGCAGCAGCATAAATGAAAAGAGCCGCCACCACTGCCCCACCTGCACCAAACCGCCCACCAGCAGAAGATCTTCGCGGGTATTATATTGCCCGACGATCAGCGCAACGCCGATTGCCTGAAGCGTAAGCAGAAACAGAGTCGGATTCGGAATCGCCCACGAACCGAACCGTTTTTCAAGAGATGTCATCCAATCCATGGAGGCAAACACTACTCAATTCTTTCAGGGATTGGAAAGGGCTGATTCGCGCAAATAAGGGGAAAAGGGGCGCGGGGAAAAACCAACCCCCCCCCCAACCCAAAACTACGCCGTCAGCTTCGCCAGATCGCGAATCACCGAATACGGAAAGAAGCCGGTGTTATGCCCGTCCGACCAGTCCACCGCAATTGCATAATTTCCGATGGTACCGACTTTCACCGCATGAATATCCATCGGAATGGATGCCGGATCGAGCAGCGGTTTACGGGTCATTTCATCGACACAAAGCGCGCAGGAACAGGCCCGGCGCAACGCCGCATTCGAAACGGTCGAAGTTTCACCGCCCGGCCATTTCAGCGAAATCGTTTTGGCATCAAACTCAATTTCCGGCCGCTGCGGTTTTTCCAGCACCTTTCTGCCCAGCGCCCGGATCACCACATCGGTTGTTTCGTTGGCGATTTCACTTTCAGCCAACGCATCGAGCGAACCGCTGAGATTTCCCGTAACCGGCAACTCGGCAATGATCGAAAGGCCGAACCGTTCTTCGAGCGATTTTGCCCCCGCTTCGCCGAAGATATAGTGCTTTTTATCACAGCCGTCGCAGATGAAATAAGCCATGTTTTCGATTACGCCCAAAACCGGTACATTCACTTTATCGAACATCATGATCCCCTTGCGGACATCCGTCAGCGAAAGCTGGTGCGGCGTCGTCACGATCACCGAAGCATCCACTTGAACCGACTGAGAAATCGTCAGCTGAATATCGCCCGTTCCCGGCGGCATATCAATGATCAGATAATCGAGGTCGCCCCAAAGCACACCGTGCAGCAGCTGCTGCATATACTGCGAAACCATCGGCCCGCGAATCACCGCCGGGCCGTCGCCCATCAGAAAACCGAACGACATCAGTTTTAAACCATCCACTTCGTTGGGATAAAAACGGTTATCTTCCGTCGCCCGAATACCCGGCTTGTGCAGATTAAAAAGCGTCGGAATCGACGGCCCGTAAATATCCGCATCCAGCAGACCGACCTTTGCTCCGCGCGCCGCCAGCGTTTTCGCCAGCATCGCCGCAACTGTTGATTTGCCGACACCGCCTTTGCAGGAACTGACCGCCAGAATATATTTCACCGCTTTCAGCCCGCTCTCTTCGGCAGACATTTGGCGCCCTTCCCGCTTCCGCGCCGTCATCTTCACAACCACGCTTTCAACGCCGTCAATATCGCCAACCAGATCAATCGCCTGCTTTTGAAAAACCGGACTCAACGGACACGCCGGCGTCGTCAGCTCAATCGTGAAAGCAACCGTTCCGCCTTCAATTTCAAGCTCCTGCAC
>QKFE01000171.1 GCA_003252225.1 Kiritimatiellales bacterium
CATTTCCGGTTCCCCCGAACTGCAACGTAGACGCGACGCCCTCGTCGCGTTCCATTCAGACTCAAAAGCGACGAGGGCGTCGCTTCTACGTTACTCCACTTCTGTTGCACCATGCTTTGCTCCACTAAATTATCCCCGCCGCTTTCGCCATCTCCTTCAATTTCGCAATGGCGGAATGCCCCTCTTCGCCCAAATCGAGGGTAAAATCGTTGACGTAGGTTTTAATGTGCGCGCCGATCACTTCGTCGTCCAGCTCCTGCGCGTGGGCTTTAATGTATTCGGCGGCGGAAGCGGGATCGTCAAAAGCGGCGCGGATTGAGTTTTCCAACAATCGGCTGATTTCGCCGATTTTTTCCTCTCCCAGCCGTTTATGCGCCGCAATGCACCCGAGCGGGATCGGCAGACCGGTTTCTTTTTCCCACCATTCACCCAGATCCTGAATGCACTCAAAACCGCGCTCTTTATAAATAAACCGCCCTTCGTGAATAATCACCCCGGCATCGACTTCGCCCGATTCGACAGAACTCATTATTTGATCGAACGGCATAAAAATCCGCCTTTCCAATTCGGGCTTCCAGAGCCGGAGCAGCAGGTGGGCGGTGGTGTATTCGCCGGGAACGGCCACTTTGCAGGCTGGAAGCCTGCGGTACGTATCGCCGGCATCCTGCCGGCAAATCACCAGCGGCCCGCAGCCGCGCCCGAGCGCGGAGCCGACCGGAAGCAGCTGATAGTTTTCCTGCACCAAAAGCCACGCGTGGAAAGAGAGTTTGGTTACGTCATATTTTCCGGAAAACGCCTCCCGGTTCAGGGTTTCAACATCGGCTAAATGGGGGCTGAAATCCGGATTTTGAGCCAGCCGGAAGAAGATAAAGGTATCGTTCGGGCAGGGGGAATAGGCAATGGTTACGGGCTTTTTCTGCATTTACGTGCACCTTTGTACGGCTTTAAATCGTGTAAATCATGTACAGTTTTTTAAAATATATGATTGAGGTGATCAGCTTTTCAGTTATTATGCACTCCATCAATTCAAAACAATGAAACGGCGCGTTTCCGCGCAGAAGAATAAACAAGGATTTAACCAACGATGTCAACACAACCGACAACCGGGCTTGACCCGCAGCTGATTGCCCAGCTGACTCAGCTGGCCCAAAACCTGACGCCCTCTCAGCTCGCGTGGGCAGGCGGCTATTTCACCGGTTTGAGTGCTCAAACGGCCGGAACCGCCCTGCCCGCCGGAACGCCGGTTGGAGCGATTTCAGAAAATATACTGACCATTCTTTACGGCTCGCAAACCGGTCACGCGCGATCGGTCGCAGAGGAACTGGCCGAAGCGGCGAAGGAATCCGGACTGGCGGTTGAGCTGGTTTCGATGGGAAAATTTAAGGAGAAAAACCTTAAAAACGTGAAATATCTCGCCGTTTCGATCAGCACGCAGGGCGAAGGCGATCCGCCGGACGACGCCCTTGCGCTTTGGGAATATCTGAATTCAGCGAAAGCGCCGAAACTGAACGAACTTCAGTTTTCCGTTTTGGGGCTCGGCGACAGTTCGTATGAATTTTTCTGCAAAACAGGCCGGGATTTTGACCGCCGTTTGGAGGAGCTGGGCGGAAAACGTATTTTGGACCGGGTTGATTTGGACGTTGATTTTGACGACGGCGCGGAAGCGTGGATTCCGAGGGCGGTTGCGGCGTTTAAATCGGCGGTTCCTGAAAATACGGCGGTTCCGGCAATCGTCGGATTGGGTTCCCCCCCGCGCCCCCCCTCCCATCAATACAGCCGTAAAAAGCCGCTGGCGACGCGGCTGCTGGCCTGCCAGAAAATTACAGGGCGGAATTCGGAGAAGGATATCCGGCATATTGAAATCGACCTCGAAGGTTCGGGGCTGGCGTACACCCCCGGCGATTCGCTCGGCGTCTGGTTTAAAAATGATGAGGAGCTGGTGGGCGATCTGCTGGCGCTGCTTGAAATTGACCCCGATTCGACGGTACATGTGCACGACGAGCCGAAAGCGGTGAAGGCGGCGCTGACGGAAAATTTTGAGCTGACCCAGCTGCATCCGGCATTTGTGACCGATTATGCGGAACTGACCGGCAGCGGTGCGCTGGCGGAAATTGCGGCGGAAACGGAATCGCTGCGGAACTATGCCGACGAGCGGCAGATTATCGATGTGGTGCGCGAATACCCGGCAAAAGTCGAGCCGGAAGCCTTTATCAGCCTTTTGCGTAAACTGACGCCGCGCCTCTACTCGATTGCGTCGAGCCAGGCCGAAGTGGAGGAGGAAGTGCATTTGACGATCGGCGTGGTGGAATATGAGGCGCACGGCCACTACCACCTCGGCGGGGCTTCCGGCTATCTCGGCCACCGGCTGAAAGAGGGCGAAGAGGTGCTGATTTATGTCGAATCGAACGATAATTTCCGGTTGCCGGAAGATGGAAGCAAACCGTTGATTATGATCGGCCCGGGAACCGGCGTCGCCCCCTTCCGCGCCTTTGTACAGGAGCGGGCTACAACCGGTGCAAGCGGTGATAACTGGCTCTTTTTCGGCAACCCGCATTTCACCGAGGATTTCCTCTACCAAACCGAATGGCAGGAATTGCTGGCTGACGGAATTTTGACCCGTATTGACCTCGCCTTTTCGCGCGATCAAAAGGAGAAAATTTATGTCCAGCACCGGATTGCCGAACAGGCGCAGGAAATCTGGAACTGGATTCAGCGCGGCGCGCATATTTATGTCTGCGGCGATGAAAGCCGGATGGCCCGCGATGTTCATCAGGCCCTGCTCGATGTGGTGCAGGAAAAAGGCGGCTATTCCGAAACGGAGGCGGAGGATTTCCTCGTCCAGCTCCGCAAAGACGGACGCTATCAGAAGGATGTTTATTGAGAAGTGAAACGTGAAAAGTGAGGCGTGAAATTAAGCCATAGTTGAATCACGGCTCAAACGTCACTCATCACGATCAGGAGAAATCATGAACGACGAAAAAAAACTGACCGAAGTCGAACATATTAAAGCCCGCAGCCGCCATCTGCGCGGAACGATTGAAGCGGGTTTGCAGGATCAAACCACCGGCGCGCTGCCTGCCGACGATACCCAGCTGACCAAATTCCACGGCTTTTACCAGCAGGATGACCGCGATCTGCGCGACGAACGGCGGCATCAGAAATTGGAGCCGCTTTACAGTTTCATGCTGCGCGCCCGTGTGCCGGGCGGTGTGATTACGGCGGATCAGTGGAAGGCGATCGACGCGATTTCGCGCGAACTGACCGGCGGCGGTATCCGGCTGACCACCCGGCAGACGTTCCAGTTTCACGGTATTTTAAAACGGAACATTAAACCGCTGATTCAGGGCATTAATAGGGTGATGATCGATTCGATTGCAGCCTGCGGCGATGTGAACCGTAATGTGCTCTGCAACACCAACCCGCTCGAATCCGCGCTGCACAGACAGATTTACGACGACGCGGCCGCGATCAGCACACACCTGCTGCCGAAAACAGCGGCCTATCACGAAATCTGGCTCGATCAGGAAAAAATCGCCAACTACGAAGAGGAGGTTGAACCGGTTTACGGCGACACCTATCTTCCGCGTAAATTCAAGATCGCCGTCGCCATTCCGCCGCACAACGATGTCGACGTGAACGGCAACGACCTCAGTTTTGTCGCCATCATTAAAAACGGGAAGCTGGAAGGTTACAACGTGCTGGCCGGCGGCGGAATGGGCAATACGCACGGCGACACCTCCACCTATCCGCAGATCGCCAAAAACTTCGGTTTCGTAAAACCGGGCGATATTTTAAAAACCGCCGAAGCGGTCGTCACCACCCAGCGCGATTTCGGCGACCGCACCGACCGTAAACATGCGCGGCTGAAATATACGATCGACCGGATGGGCACCGAAACCTTCAAAAAGCATGTCGAGGAGCGTTCCGGCGTTAAATTCGCCGAACCGGAACCCTATGAATTTACGATGCACTCCGACCGTTTCGGTTGGACTGAAAATGCCGACGGAACTTCAAATCTGACGCTGTTTATCGAAAACGGCCGGATTAAAGATTACGACGACGGCCCGCAAATGCTGCACGGGCTGTTGAAAATCGCCGAACTGCACCAAGGCGATTTCCGGATGACGGCGACGCAGAACCTCATCATCGCGCAGGTTGACGAAAGCAAAAAGGCGGAGATTGAAAAGCTGGCGAAGGAACACGGACTGCTGCGCAAAGTGAGTGTGCTGCGGCAGAACAGTATGGCCTGCGTCGCGCTGCCCACCTGTACGCTGGCGATGGCCGAAGCGGAGCGCTATCTGCCCGACCTCATCGGAAAACTGGAGCAGATCGTCGACAAAAACGGACTTTCGGATCAGCCGATTGTGGTTCGTATGACCGGCTGCCCGAACGGCTGCGCGCGCCCCTTCCTCGCCGAAATCGGCTTCGTCGGAAAAGGACCGGGGAAATATAACCTGCTGCTCGGCGGCGACGGCAAAGGAACGCGGCTGAACAAGCTTTACCGCGAAAACATCGGCGAAGAGCAGATATTGGCTGAACTTGAACCGCTGATTGAAACCTATGCGAAGGAGCGCAATAAAGGCGAAGGCTTCGGCGATTTCCTCGTCCGGACCGGAGTTGTACCTGCCGTTTACGATGGACGCGATTTCCACAAAAACCCGGAGGGTTTCCTCTCCAGCGGCATCTAGTTCCACGGAAGATCGCAAAGTACGCAAAGGCTCCTTCGCAGCCTTAGCGTCCTTTAGCGAAGCGAGTGTTAAAAAAATGAATGACCTAGGTACATTATTTCAGGGCATCGAACCGCAGAACTCCCTTAAAGTTCTCTCCCGTGCAATCGATTACTTTGGTGACGACATCTGCATGGCGACCAGTTTCCAGCTGGGCGGATTGGTGCTGCTCGATATGCTCCACCGCGTCGCAAAACCGGTGCGCGTTTTTTCGATCGATACCGGCCGGTTGCCCGAAGAGACCTACGAATGCTCCGAAGCGATCCGCCGCCGTTACGGTATCAACGTCGAATGGGTCTTCCCGCAATTCGAAGCGGTGCAGAAGATCGAAACCGAAAAGGGGCTCTTTTCTTTCAAGGAAAGCGTCGCAAACCGGAAAGAGTGCTGCGCCGTCCGCAAAGTCGAACCGCTTGGCCGCGCACTGGAGGGTTACAGCGCGTGGATTACCGGCCGCCGCGCCGACCAGAGCAAAGGCCGCCAAAGCCTCGATTTCATTGAAACCGATCCGGTGCACGACGGCCTTTATAAAGTGAATCCCCTGCTCAACTGGAGCAAAGCCGACCTGTGGTATTACGTCGAAGAAAACAAGGTTCCGCACAACCGGCTTTACGACGAGGGCTACCTCTCCATCGGCTGCGCCCCCTGCACCCGCCCCTGCAAAGAGGGTGAAGACGAACGCGCCGGCCGCTGGTGGTGGGAAAGCACCGAGCACAAAGAGTGCGGCCTGCACCTCAACTACAAACAGGGCGGCGGGATTTAAAAAACGGCACGCGTGTAGCGGCGTTTCTTAGAAACGCCCGGTGAGCGGCTCTGAGAGCCGCCGCTACAGTAACCACCTATTTCAACAAATTCTCGGCGGGTTTGTTGCCGAGTTCAACGGCATAATCAAGTGCGGTATACCCGTTGGTTGCGGCGATGGTTCTGTCCGCGCCGCTTTCGAGCAGCAGCGTGACCATTTCCGGACTGGCCGATGCGGCGGCTTCGATCAACGGCGTTCCGCCGCGTTTGCTCTGCATGTTAATTTCGGCGCCCTTTCCAATCAGATAGGCTGCGACATCAACCCGGTCTTTTTCGGCGGCATAGTGCAGCGGCGTCCAGCCTTCGTCGTCTTTCGCCATCAGATTCGCCCCGTTTTCAACCAGCAGTTTTATAATTTCAAGATGCCCGCGATCCGCCGCTAAATGAAGCGGTGTTTTCAGCGTACCGGTTGCCGGATTCACATCGGCGCCGTTATCAATCAGCACCTTCACGCAATCGGGTTTGCCGCGTACCGTTGCGTACAGCAGCGGCGTCCAGCCCTTTTTATCCTTTTCGTTTACGTCGGCGCCGAGCCTGATGTGGTTGAGCGTATCGGCGGCATCGCCTTTGGCAATGGCGTGAAGAATCGTTTGATATTTCACGGCGACCGGTTCGGCGGATTCAACCCCGTTTTCGGGGACTTCAAGCCCCGCCGACCAGACAATCGCATTCAGCACCAGTTTCCGAAAATCGGGCTG
>QKFE01000130.1 GCA_003252225.1 Kiritimatiellales bacterium
GAGGTTTCAAAAGAAGCCTCCGGCGCGATTCGCAACGGGTTGGAAAACTTGAAACTGGACGGCCGCAAAGTGAGCATTCGGTCTGCTTCGGGGCAGGGCGGAAAGCCCCAGCCGCACCGCAGAACCCGCGAAGATTAAAAACAGACAGGGCGCTTTCGTCGAAAGCGCCCTGTCCGTTTTGCATAAAGATGTGCCGCTGTTTTTCCGCCCGGAAGCCGATCCGTGCAACCTACGGTTGTGCCCCGTTTTCAGCGCGACAGAGAAGCGACGGAATTAATCACCGGTTTCTCGATGGTGTAAACCGTACCGTCGGTCAGACGGATTTCGATGCGGTCGATTTTATCTGCGGTGCCCAGCCCGAAATGGACGTAGCGATCGGCGCTGCGCGAATACATGGCGCCGGTGGTGCCGGATCGTTTAACCTGTGTTTTGCCGCCGGCTTCAACGGTGATCAGTGCACCCAGCGCAGTTGATTTTCCGGCGGTCTCTGGGCCGAGGTCGACAAGTACAAAATTGCCCTTCGCGAGATCGCCGTTTTTAAAGAGGTGCCATTTTCCGCGTTCGTTGCAGAGGATGACATCCATCTTGCCGTCTTTATTGTAGTCGAGCACTTCGATGCCGAGGCCGATTGCGCCGAGTTCGGGGGATAAAATGCCGTGCGTTTTTGCTTTCTGAAAACGACCGTCCCCGGTGTTCAGATAGAGCAGGGACTCGTTTTCGGTGACCAGATCACCGCGTTTGATCGCCAGAAAATCGGCGAAACCGTTGTTATCAAAATCCGCCGAGGTCACCGCCATGGTATGCTCGTTATCAGTGATGCCGGCTTCCTTGCTGATATCCACATATTTGCCATCGCGGTTTTCAAGCAGGATATCGGTTGGGCCTTTTGGATCGACCGATTCGGGATTGCCCTGAACTGTTATTTCCCGCGCTTTGGTCGTAGAGAGTACCGCTTCCCGGCCAAATTACAACTGTGCATGGTGCCGCGTTAATTTGGCAGGAAGCCCCGCCAGCAAGTGCCGACTATTTCACCAAACCGATTTACACGCTTTTCGGGAAATTCGACGCCTACGTGCTGGTTTTCATTCACCTCGGAAGTCGCCGGATTTTCATGACGCCGCCCACGTTTAATCCCGATGATCAGTGGTTGAAAATTCAAATCCGTAGCGCGGCAATGTGGCTCGACGGAATCGGCGTTGCCCCTAAGCTCCTGATTCATGACGGAGATAAGAAATTCGGGAAGATATTTAAGGAATTTTGGCGAACGCAAGGAGTGCGATGCCTGAAGATTCCGCCACGCTCGCCGCAGGCCAATGCCTTCTGCGAGTGCTACATCGGTACGTACAAACATCAATGCCTGAACAGCTTCTTTTGCCTGAGCCTTGATCAGCTCGACTACATCAACCGGAAATGGGTGAGGTACTACAACAACGAGCGACCGCATCAGGGCAAAGATACAGCCGCTTCAACACTACTACAGAACGCTCCGCCCCTGTGCTGCGCATCGGTACTCAGATTCTCGCAGGGCTTCCGCTTGAAATCGCTCCCTTCACATCGCAACGACAGGTTCCCATGTTCCATAAAAGAGCCCAGACCTGA
>QKFE01000285.1 GCA_003252225.1 Kiritimatiellales bacterium
CTTTGCGCACTTTGCGGCCTTTGTGTTTAAAAAGTTCATGCCATGAGATTAGTCATTCAGCGCGTAAAAAAAGCCTCTGTTGCGGTTGATGGAAAAATGATTTCCGAGATCGGTCAGGGGCTTTTGATTTTATGCGGCGTATCGCACGATGACACCGAATTCGATGCCCGCTTTCTCGCGAAAAAAACGGCGAATCTCCGGATATTTGAAGATGCTGAGGGAAAAATGAACCTGTCCGTTTCGGAGATTAAAGGTGAAATTTTATCCGTCAGCCAGTTCACGCTGTACGGCGACTGCCAAAAAGGCAACCGGCCGAGTTTTATCAATGCCGCCCGCCCCGAACAGGGCGAAACCCTTTTCAATGAATATGTCCGCGAATTGGAATCGCTAGGTTTTCCCGCCCGAACCGGCGAATTCGGCGCCGATATGAAAGTGGAATTACTCAACGATGGCCCCGTCACCATCATCATGGAATCGACGGGGCGAATCAGGGCGTAATTCGAAACATTAACTTGACTGTTCTGCTGCCTGAATTATCGTAAGGAGCGCGAGTAAGGAATTGTTTTTGGAGGTAAGGATGATTGCAACAATGACATCTAAAGGTCAATTGACCGTTCCGGTGGAAGCGCGAAAAAAGCTGGGATTGAAGGCTGGAACCAAGGTGGATCTGATTACCACGGAAGACGGGCGGCTGGAGTTGATTCCGCTGACCAATTCCGTCAAGGGGCTCAAAGGGATGGTGCCGAAACCGGAAAGAGCGTTGACCTTGGAAGAGATGGATCAGTCAATTGCTTCCGGGAGTAGTTCATGACCGGGCTGGATACGAACGTTCTCGTTCGTTACATTGTTCAGGATGACCCGGAGCAATCGAGAATTGCAGCGGAATGTATTGAGCAACGGTGCACATCCGATTCGCCGGGTCTGGTTAATTTAGTTGTTCTGTGTGAATTGACCTGGGTATTGGCGCGTGGTTACGGTTATGGGCGGAATACAGTGGCGGACGTGCTGCGCGGTATTCTGTCATCGCCGGAACTGCGGGTTGTGGAAGATGAAGCGGTGTGGCAGGCGCTTAAATACTATGAACAGGGAACGGCTGATTTTGCCGATAATCTGATCGGGGTGCTGAATCGTCGGGCGGGTGCGCCCGCTACGGTGACCTTCGATCAAAGGGCGGTGAAAGATTTAAATTTTGAGTTGTTGAAATGAGTGGAGCCGCGAGTCGGCGGGAAGTAAAAAATGGCAAAGCAGAAGACAACGGTTGGAACGATTGATAATGAAGTGCTGGCGTTTACGGCCGGGCGCGATGTGGAGCTGGATCAGGCGCTGATTGAAGTCGATTGTATCGGCACGGCGGCGCACGTCACGATGCTTTCAAAGATGAAGGTTGAACCGAAACTGATCACCGAAGATGAGCGCAGACAGGTGATTGAAGGATTGGTCGGAATTATCGGGCAGGCTAAACACGGTAAGTTTAAAATCAAGCTGGCTGATCAGGATGTGCATTTGGCCGTCGAACGTACGCTCACCCAGCAACTGGGCGATTTAGGCAAAAAGATTCACACCTGCCGGAGCCGGAACGATCAGGTGGCCGTTGATCTGCGCCTTTTCGCCAAACAGGAGCTGTTGGCTGTTTTGGAAGAGGCGGCCGCTTTGGCGGATGCCCTGACGGCTTTCGGAAAAAAACACGAAGATGTGCCGATGGTGGGGCGGACGCATATGCAGCCGGGTATGCCGTCGAGTGTCGGGCTGTGGGCCACGGCCCATGCGGAAAGTCTGCTCGACGATTGTGCGGTGGTGTTGAATGCGTTTGAATTGAACGATCAGTGTCCGCTCGGTTCGGCAGCCAGCTACGGCGTACCGCTGCCGATTGATCGCCAGCTGACTTCGGATCTGCTCGGTTTCAGCCGCCCGACGCACAACGTGCTCTATGCCAACAACGGGCGCGGTAAAATGGAGTCGCTCGTTTTGGGGGCAATGTCGCAGATCATGCTGACGCTTTCCCGGCTGGCGCAGGATTTCATGCTCTTCACGATGCCGGAATTCGACTATTTCAAGCTGCCCGCCGAATTCTGCACAGGCAGCTCCATTATGCCGCAGAAGCAGAATCCCGATGTCTGCGAACTGGTGCGCGCAAAAGCATCGCGGGTGAAAGCGGCCGAATTGGGGGTGTACGATTTAATTAAAAATTCTCCGACCGGCTACAACCGCGATCTGCAGGAAGCCAAAGAGCTGTTTATGGAAGGCCTCGCAACCACCCGCGCCTGTCTGCGGATATTGACGCCGATGATTGCCGGAACAAAGGTCAACAAACAGAAACTGATCGACGGATTTTCGCCCGACGTTTTTGCCACCGACTATGCCCTCGAATTAGTGGGGCAGGGCATGCCGTTCCGCGATGCTTACCATAAAGTGAAAGAGAATTTGCACGAGCTTTCAACCATTGATCCGGTCGAAGCGATTCAGAAAAAAACGCACCTCGGTGCTCCGCTCGGGTTGGATTGGGGCTATTTTAAAAGCCGTTCCGATGCCGTGAAAGAGGCCGTGAAAGAGGAACGAAAAGGATTTAATCGGGCAGTTTCAAAATTGCTGGGTATCAAATATCCGGTGGAGTGATGTGATGAGTGACGATTGAGGCGCGAAAATGCAACCGATCGCGTTTAACGCCTCATGCGTCACGAGTCGTTTCCGAAGGGAGAAGCATGGTCTATCGCGACGAAATTCAGATCCAGACATCCGGCCACCGGGATATGCACGAAATCACGATACGGGTTGAGCAGATCGTCGAAAAATCGGGCCTTCAATCGGGCATCATTCATGTTTTCAATATCGGCAGTACCGGAATTGTCGGAACCATTGAATATGAACCCGGCCTCGAAAAAGATCTCCCCGATATGCTGGATCGGCTGATTCCGCCCAGCCTCGACTATGGCCACGAACGGCAGTGGAACGACGGCAACGGCCACTCGCACCTGCAATCCACCATAATAGGCCCGGGAATCACCGTGCCTTTTGAAATCGGACGCCTTCTTCTCGGAACCTGGCAGCAAATTTTCCATCTCGAAGCCGACATTAAACCCCGCAACCGCACCATCGTTGTGACCGTGATCGGGGAATGACGGCCGGAAGTGGTTATGCAACGAGCTGGTGCACTTCTTTTTTGATTTTTTCGGACAGGGTGTCTTCTGCGATATCAAGATCGTAGTCCATTTGTAGGCCGAGCCAAAACGAGGCGGAGTTGCCGAAGTAGACGGAGAGGCGGAGTGCGGTATCGGCGGTGATGCTTCTTTTTCCGTGGATGATTTCGTTGATCCGGCGCGGGGATACGCCGAGATCGCGCCCAAGTTGGTTCTGGCTGATTCCCATCGGTTTAAGGAACTCTTCATTCAGAATTTCGCCGGGATGAATTGGTGCGAGTTTTTTCATAATATTAACCTCAATGATAATCCACGATTTCAACTTCATAGGCGTTGCTGTCTTGCCATTTAAAGCAGATTCGCCACTGTTGGTTTATCCGAATGCTGTGCTGTCCTTTTCGGTTTCCGGATAATGTTTCGAGCCGGTTTGCCGGCGGAATCCTTAAATCTTCAACCGATGTGCTCCGGTGGAGCATCCGCAGTTTTCGCAGTGCGGCCTGCTGAATATCGGTCGGCAGTTTTTTCGAAAATCGGCGGTTGAAAATCTTTTCAGTTTCTTTGCACTTAAAGCTTTCGATCATGGGCTGGAGGGTATAACGCTTTCCGTTATGGAGCAAGGCGTAAATTTTCCCCTCTCCCCCGGCCCCCTCTCCCCCGGTTGCCGCGCGGGGTTGCTTTCGCGGAGGCCTTTAGTTGCTTTGGCGGGGGCGGTTTGACTATATTCCCGGAATGGCGAAATCAATTACAGAGGAACAGCCGGTTCGTTCGGGCTGGAGGGAAATTGCGGGTATTTTGGTGGGCACGCTGGGGCTGATGCTTTTGCTGGGCGTTTTGTCGTACGATCCGGCGGATATCGGCCGGTTTACGAACAGCCCGGGGTCGCATAACTGGATTGGCCCGGTCGGGGCGAAATCGGCCTATTCGGCGTTTATGTTTTTCGGGGTGGCGGGGTATGTGATTCCGTTCTGTATTCTGTGGATCGGCGTTTCGGCGGTATTCCGGTCGTCGCGCAAAATGTATCCGCGGGTTTTATGGTTTATTTTGGCGCTGTTCTGTCTGGCGGGAATGCTGGATATGAATGAGCAGCTCTGGATGGAAACGGTGGATGCGCTGAATATCGGCAGCCCGGGCGGGTTGATGGGCGAGGTTTTGGCGCAGCGGTCGCTCGGGTACTGGATCGGCCACGCGGGTTCGGCGATTATTTTCATCGTGCTGTTTCTCGTTGCGGCGGTTCGGATGCTCGACCTGCATGTGGTGGATCTGGTCAAAGCGGGGTGGGAAAAAACAAAGGGCCTGAAAATGGAAGAGGCCACGGTGGAAGAGGTTTTTGAAGAGAAGCCGAAATCGAAACGGGTGCGTAAACAGAAAAAGCAGAAGAAGGAAAAAGAGCCGGAACCCCTTTTCCCTGAACTCGGCCCGGTTCCCGAGGTAAAGCCGAAGGTGGATGTGGCGGCGCTGCTGGCTGAACAGGAAAAACTGACGGGTAAAAAATCGCCGGAAAGAAACCTGCCCGCGCCTTCAATTGAAATTAAAAAGGCGAAGACGGTTGAAAAGGCCGCGCCGAAAAATGAGGAGGGTGATTTCGGCGGCGCTTTGGAATTCGGGGCGCACGATTATAAACTGCCTCCGCTGGAGCTGCTCGATCCTTCCCGTGAACAGGGCGAGGGAATGAGTGCGGCCGACATTACCCGTACGGCTGAAATCCTGCAAAGCGCACTCGAAGAGTTCGGGGTTGAAGCGCAGGTGACCGGCGTACAGCAGGGCCCCGTCGTTACCTGCTATGAAATTCTGCCGGCCCCCGGTGTCCGCGTTGAAAAGATCAAAAACCTGGCCGATAATATTGCGCTGAAAATGCACGCCGAAAGTCTGCGTATTCAGGCGCCGATTCCGGGCAAAGGGGTTTGCGGGGTCGAGGTTCCGAATACATCGCGCGCGGCTGTATTTTTCCGCGACATGATTGAAAGCAACGAATTCCAGAACGGCAAAAGCGCGCTTCCGCTGGTGCTCGGCACGGATGTCAGCGGCGATACAATGGTTTTTGACCTCGCGAAAATGCCCCACCTGCTGATTGCCGGGGCGACCGGTGCGGGTAAATCGGTCTGTATGAACTCCATTCTGACCGGCCTGCTGATGAAGCATTCGCCCGACGATATGCGCCTGATTCTGGTTGATCCGAAAACGGTCGAATTTCACGCCTATAACAACCTGCCGCATCTGGTTGTCCCGGTGATTACGAATGCCAAAAAAGTGGCGCTCGGGCTCAAATGGGCGATCGACGAAATGGAACGCCGGTTTAAATGGTTCCGTCAGGCCGGCGTTCGCGACCTGCCCGGATTCAATGCCCGCGTAATCCAGAAACAGGAAGAGCTTTTCGGCGCAGGCGAAGTGGAAGATCCCGATGCGAGGAAAAATCAGGTTCCCGACAAACTGCCCTATATCGTCATCGTGATCGACGAGCTGGCCGATTTGATGGCCGTTGCGCAGGCGGAGATCGAAGCCGGTATTGCCCGCCTTGCCGCAAAATCGCGCGCCGCCGGCATTCATATGATTCTGGCGACGCAGCGCCCCGACGTGAAAGTGATCACCGGCACCATCAAAGCCAATTTCCCCGTACGGATTGCGTTCAAGGTTTCGCAGAAAGTCGACAGCCGGACGATTCTCGACCGGATGGGGGCCGATACCCTGCTGGGCAAAGGCGACATGCTGGTGCTTCCCCCCGGTTCGGACAAGCTGATCCGCTCGCAGGGCGCTTTTACCAGCGACGGCGAAATCGACCGCGTCACCAATTTCTGGAAAGAGCAGAGCCGCCCCGAATTTATCACCGAAATTCACGAGAAGATTGAAAAGCCGGCCACCGACCTGCCGGAACTCGATGACGGCGGCGATGATGAAATTGTTGAGCAGGCAATGGAGGTAATCCGTCAAACAAAAAGGGCCTCCACCTCTTCGCTGCAGCGGCGGTTGCGTATCGGCTACACCCGCGCCGCGCGCGTGATGGACCTGCTCGAAGAGCGCGGTATTATCGGCCCGCCGGAC
>QKFE01000010.1 GCA_003252225.1 Kiritimatiellales bacterium
CGACCGCCGATGTGATTGTTGATTTTTCATCGCACTTTGGAACCGCCGGGAATGCGCCGCGAATCGCGGAGTGGGGCACGGCCTGGGTGATCGGTACAACCGGCCTGAATGAGGAAGAAATCGCGGCGATTGACGCTGCTGCGGAAAAAACGGCGGTTGTTCTCTCCGGTAATATGAGCCTCGGCATCAATCTGCTCTGTAATTTGGTCGAAGCCGGTGCGCGTGCGCTGAAAGGCAAAGGCTATGATATCGAAGTGCTCGAACGCCACCACAACTTGAAAAAGGATTCCCCGAGCGGTACGGCGCTGATGCTCGGCCGTGCGGCGGCGGATGGATACGGTTGGGATCTGAAAGATGTGCAGGTCGATGGCCGTACCGGTCTGCCGGGCGAACGCCCGGAAAAGGAGATCGGGTTCCATGCCATTCGGGGCGGCGATATTGTAGGCGATCACACGGTGATGCTGGCGGGGATGGGCGAACTGCTCGAACTGTCGCACCGCGCAACCAGCCGCGATGTTTTTGCGATCGGCGCCCTTCAGGCCGCTGTTTGGGTGGCCGGGAAAGCGCCGAAACTCTACAGAATGAAGGACGTTTTGGGCCTTTGATCTCCGCCCGGAGAACTGCGGCCCGGATGGAGCCGGGCTCTCCGTTTTTAGCGGAATATGCCGGAATTCAGCTGAAGATTACAGAACCTTGGTTTTGGTTTTCAGTCCGGCTTTATCAGCGGATTCCGCGGAACAGAGCACGGCGACGGCGTTTTCGGCATAGGCTTTATTCAGCAGTTCGCCGAATGCGTTGAAATGTTCCTGTGTGGTGGCGAGCACTTCATCGCGCAGTTTCTGCCGTTCTTCGTCGGAATAGTTCAGCAGATAGCGCATGCAGCTGGAGTATCCTTTGGCGTCGGGAAGCTGGTAGCTGTCGAGCTGGCCGATTGCGCCGATCAGGGCGCGGGTCAGTTCATCTTCGCTCAGTTTGAGGTTTTTGAGGTAATCACCGGTCGCTTTATAAACTTCGAGGGAGCTTTCGAGGTTGGGATCGCGATAGGAGGCGAAAGCGAAAACTCCGGAGCGTTGGTCGAACGAACACATGCCGCCGTACGCGCCGCCTTGCACCCGGATTTTTTCCCAAAGCCAGGCGGTTTGCAGATAGCGGGTGATGACGAGCGCGGAACCGTGCATTTTATAACCGGCATCGAAAAGGTTCACGGCGCAGCCGACATAGTTGACCCGGGTCGGCGCGGTCAGTGCTTCGGATTGCGGCAGAGGTTCCCGGTTCCATTTTCCTTTTGCAGGCGCGTTGTCTGCGGGGAGCTGTCCGATAAACTGTTCGACCGATTTCAGTACCGGGGGCATTGAGGGTGAATCAACGGTGATGTTCAATACAAGCTGGTTCCGGTTGAGCAGGTTTTTGCGGATCTCCTCCAATTGCTGTGAAACACGGGGCCAGTCGGTTTCGATTTCCGCGGCCAGTTTCCGGATAAAAAAGAGGGCATCAATTCCGCCGAGCTGTTCACTGACCCAGTGCGCTTCGTGGTGACGGGCTTTGAGCCGGGTCATGACCGCCGAATGGCCGCGCGGAACAATGGCGGTTTCGAGTTCGGATTTGTGTTCGAGCACAATCTGTTTAAACCGCTCTTTATTGCTGAAATCGGGAGTGAGCAGAACGTCGCGATAAATGCTCAGCATCTCGTCGGTCTGATCGAGCATACATTTGCCGCGCAGGAAAAAGCGGGTGACGCCGGTTTCGGAATCGGTCAGCGCGGAGAGGAACGGCGTTCCGTAAATACCGCCTGTTTTGATCGCGATGCGCTGGGAAAGCGCGACGTAATCCTCATTTTTGGTGCCCATTTCCAACAGCAGGCTTCCGAGCAGGGAAGCATACGGCAGTTCCTCTTTCGAAAGTCCGTGCAGGTTGAACCCTAAATCAAAATAGAGGATGCCGTTAGTGAAAAGATCGTGGCTCACCACCGTCGCGCCGTGCAGCTGCTCCACTTTCCGCTCGACGGTGCGGATGTTTTTATCCAGATCATCCCGGTGAAGCAGGGGAATGGTTGCGAGGGCTTCTTCGGAATCCGGTTCGGCCTGCATTTCCAGCAGGCGTTTTGTGTTTTCGGTGATATCAATCAGCTGTTCCGGCGTCATACCGGCCTTCGTTTTTGCCAGCCGGTCTTTCTCCTCTTTTTCAGCGCGGGCGGCCGCTTCCGCGTCGGGTTTGAGTATCACCAGCGACCGGTGTTTATTTTCAATTAAAAGCTTCGTGATCAGCTGCTCGAAATAGCCCTTTTGAGCGGCTTTTGTTTTTACTGTCTGCAGCGGTTCTTCAAAGGCGATGAGTTCGAGCGGATCGGTTTCATAAATCCAGCTGTTCAGTGCTTTCAAAAACAGGGAAAGGCCGCGCGGAAATCCGCCGGAGTTGTTTTCGCGCAGGTCAAATTCAAAGGAGTTGACTGCGGCATCGATGTCATCCCGGTGAATTCCGTTTCCGGCCAGTTCTTTGAGGGTGTCGTAAATGAGCTGTTCGGCCTGTTTGAGGTTTTGGTCTTCGACGCCTTTAAGGCCGATCGAATACATCATCTGCAACATGTGCGTTTCAATTCCGCCGCCGGTGATATCTTCACCGAGACCCGATTCAAACAGGGCCTTTCTCAGCGGGGAAGCGGGCGTTCCGAGTAAAATATGATCCAGCAGCGTCAGCGCGAAAACCTCTTCTGCATCCGTCGGCGACGGCAGCATCCAGTTCACCGTAAACATCGGTTTCGGGTTCTCGTCGTCGGCTGAAACCGCATACGCCTCTTCAACAAAAAACGGCTGGCTGGCCGGTTTTTGCAGGGCAATGTCCGACTTCGGGTCGATCTTTTTGAAATCTTTTAGGTATTCCTCCAACAGCTCAAACCGCTTTTCCGCCGGATCGTCGCCATAGAAAAAGATGCGGGCGTTTGACGGGTGGTAGTAGGAATCGTGAAACGCCTTGAACTGTTCGTACGTCAAATCCGGGATATGCTTCGGGCTTCCGCCGGAATCGAGGCCATAGGTGGTGTCGGGGAAAATCGACCGCTGCGAGGCTTCCATCAGCAGAGAATCGGGCGAAGAATACACCCCCTTCATTTCGTTATAAACCACCCCTTTAACCGTCAGTTCGCTTTCCGGCGATTCCAGCTCATAGTGCCAGCCTTCCTGCATGAAAAAATCGGGGGTGATTCGCGGGTAAAAAACGGCGTCCAAATAAACATCCACCAGATTGTAAAAATCCTTCAGATTCTGGCTGGCCACCGGATAGCAGGTTTTATCCGGATAGGTGAACGCATTCAAAAAGGTCTGCAGCGAACCTTTCAGCAGCTGGACAAACGGGTCTTTCACCGGATATTTGCGCGATCCGCACAACACCGTGTGCTCGAGAATATGCGCAACTCCGGTCGAATCCGAAGGCGGTGTCCGGAACGCAATGCCGAAACACTTGTTTTCGTCGTCATTTTCCATCGACAGGATTTCCGCGCCGGTCGGAATATGGCGGTAAATCTTCGCCTCCGTATTCAGCTCCTTAATCTCCTGCGTCCGCACCAATTCAAAATTCGTCACAATGTTCTCCTGTTGAAAGAAAATATCAATAACCGAACCCCGTCCCAATAGCCACCCAAATGCTCGCTCAATCACGGGAGGTTTGGGGTGCGAGTTGACTTAAATTAAATGACACCGAAGCGTCCGGGCAGATAGCAGCGGATTGGATTCGTTGCCTCATAAAAAATGACACCCTGAAATCTGAGGGCGGCGCGTTGTCGTTGCTGTGGCGCTGACGAAGCAGCGCCCTCCAATATTCAAGCTGGAAAAGGTGCTAAGGTAGGACGGTGCGGTAGAAGAGTGCTGTGGCCGCCGGAATGATTTCGCTGAACGCCGCGTTGCCGGAACCATCGAAAGTGATGGTGGCTTTGTCCTGCCAATCCGGGAATACCAGATCTGTGGTGGCCTGTAGCTTGAACGATTGGTGGGATTCGCCGGTGAACGCAATGTGAACGGTGTTTCCAATCATGGAAATCGTGGACTCTCCGACCGGATTTTCGAGCATGAAGGCGACCGCCCGGGAAGCATCAACAATCCCGTAACCTGAATCGCGGTCGTAGCCGCTGGCTTCGATGTCCCAGGTGCTGTAAATCATGGCGTTACGGATTGACACCGGAGCGGTGAGACCGCGGTCAATTATGAGTGCGGCAATGCCTGCGGCATGCGGCGCGGCGGCGGAGGTGCCGTAGAAAGGGTTGAAATCCGGAGTGGCGCATGCCACGCCGTCGGCTGCGGCAATGTCGGGTTTGTTTCGTACTTCGCCGCCAGTTGATGTGAAATTGCCGGGGGTGATGGGCGTGCCGTTGGCTTCAAAGAAAACCCGGCGCAGTCCGTCGGAGCTGAACGTTTCAACTTTGTTGTCGGTTGTGAACGGGGTTGTGCGATAGCGCGCGGATACCGCTGCCACCCCGAAGGCCGCTTCTGCTGCACAGTGCCCGGAGGTTTGCCCCGATGTGGCATAGCTGCTTTCGAGTTTTCCGCGGTGAGTGTTGAGATGGAAAAAGCGGTTTTCTCCGGAATATTTCACGACGACCAGCGTGTTGCCGACGTCATTGCGGGTATCTGAGTAGATCCATTCCATCGGATCGTAACCGCTTCCTTCCTGCGAGCCGGTTGAGGAGTCAATGATTGCTGTGCGGGATGAGTTGAGCAGGTAAAGATCGTAGTCATTGCTGGAATTACCCCACGGATCAGCCCATTGCAGGGTGATGAGAGCCCCGGGGTCGCCGGTAATTGAAATATAGTTTCTGCCGCCGCCGAAGTTGTGTGCAACCCCCTCGCTGGAGCCAATGATGTCCGGAATGGTGGTTGGGCTGAAATCGCCTTCATAGACGCCTGATGTGCCATCGTTTTTATTGCCCGAGTTGCCGGCGGAAGAAAAATAGACGGCGCCGTCAGCCACGACGGTTTCGACGGCCTGTGCGATAATACCGTCCTGGAAAACCGGTTCGGCAAAATAAAAGACGTCATCTACAATCACGTCGCACCCGGCGGTGCGCAGATCGAGAATGTTCTGGGCAAAAGAAGCTTCTCCTCCCCATGCTGTTGCAAAATAAAGGGCTGCGCCGGGAGCAACATCGTGGACAATTTCGAGCATGGCCGTGCCTTCACCGCTGTTGCCGGTGGCGTCTTCCAGTACGGTTACAGTGGGCAGATCGCCGGAGGCCTGAACCTGTGAAAGGTAGTCAACGCTGTCGGAACGCACCCCGACTTTAACGCCGGTGCCGTCGATGCCGTAGGTACTGCGCGCCACATCGGCTTTGTGGGCCACAACCCCTTCGGAAGTGTTGGTTTTGCAGGTCATGGCCCGGTCGGCGGGGCGGATGCTTTTTACGGAGTCCAGTTCGGCCAGTTTTTCCATCTGTTCGAGCGGGAGGCGGGCGCGGATGGCGTTGTATTGAGCAAAATGGTTGATGATTTCTCCGCCGAGCACCTCAATATAGTTGAGCAGGGCGTCGGAAACATCGGCCTTGATATCGACCAAAACCATATCCTGCTGTGCGATTTCATTTGCGGAACGCATGTTTGGAACGCCGGATACCATCGGGCGGTTGAGCCGCTGTTTCATCCCGATCAGCAGATTGGAGCTGAGTTTGCGCTGGGCGGGGGTCCATGAAGCCTTTTCGCGCTGGATGGCATCGATCTGGTTTAGCGCTTTTGCCGAAATCTGAGGGGAGCCGGTTTGGGCACTTGCTGTTGCCGCTGCAATGAGCAACACAAAAAGGGATCGGGCTAGTTTTGCAGTAGATGTCATCGGATTTCCTTCTTTAAAAATGAAGAAGTCAATGTATGTCTTTGCTGACTGATTGAAAACTAAAAAACAGTAAGACTTTTGCGAATTACGATGAGTTGCCGGATCACGTGGGGTGCCGACATAAGGCTGGTTGGATTTCTGTCGGCAGGGATCAGAAAACCGGAGAATTTGAATCAGAGAATGACATCCGTCCAAAGCTCAACGTTGGGGTGGTCGGAAAGGGCGATACCGGCGGGAATGGTTTCGGGGGCGGTGAGCAGGGTTTGGATGATTTTCCGCTTCGATTCGCCGGTGACGAGCAGGATGATCCGTTCAACCCGTTTGAAAAAGGCGCGGGGCGGTCGGTGTGAAGGGTTAAATCGCCGGTTTTGCGATTAGCCTGTTCGGGGGTGAAAAAACCGGCGGTGTGTCCGTCGGCTCCCATCCCGAGAAGGCCTAAATCGACCGATTTAATTGCCGACAGATCGTCCGCGAATTTACAGGCGGCATCGGCGCGGTTTAAAGTGGTGTCCACCCGGATAAAGCGGTTTTCGCATTCCAGTGCTTTGAGCATCGGTTCGAGATTTCTGGCGTTATTTTGGCAGGAATCGAAGGGCTGCATTCGTTCGTCGCTGAGAAAGAGTTTCCGGTCGGGGTGAACGGGGCAGGGGGCTGCGGCGATGCGGTTATAAATGACATACGGGGTGCTTCCGCCGCTGAGCATCAGGCTGCCGGGTTTGGCCAGTATTTCCCGGAGCAGGGTTTCTGTTTCGGTAATGAGGGCTTCGGTCGATTCAAATATCCGCGTTTTGATCATGCGGCGGACGATAGCGGGGGAACAGGGCGGAGGCGACCCTTTTCATTTTGCGTTTGCGCACTGATTCTGAATTCTGCCACCTTTGTTTCATGCTTAAGGCGATTTTAAATGGATTACTGAAATGTGTTGCCGCCCTGCCGTTGCCGGTTGTGCACGGAATCGGGCGGTTTATCGGGTTTATTTTCGGTCGGGTGGTTCGGCATCACCGTACGGATGCGTTTGCCCAATTAAAGCGGTCAATTCCTGAACTCTCGAAAAAAGAGCGAAAACAGATTATCAACACAATGTACCGCTATCAGGGGATCAACGGCGTTGAAATGATCTGGTATTCGATGCGCGGGCTGGATGCGGTCAAAAAGGCGGTTGAAATTGACGGCGTTGAATATGTTGAACAGGCACTGGAACGAGGGCGGGGCGTTTTGGCGCTGACGGCACATATCGGTAATTTTGAACTGATGCCGATGGCGACCGCCGCAAACGGGTTTAAGTTGAGCGTAATCGTTAAGCGGATTAAAAATGAGGCGATTAATGATGTGGTCGAAAATCTGCGTTCGCATGAGGGGCTGACTTTTCTGTCCACTAAAAACGCCTACCGCGACTGTTTGAAAGCATTGCGGCGGAATGAAGCGGTGGGAATGATTATCGACCAGAATATGACGAGGGAAGAGGGGATTTTCGCGGAGTTTTTCGGCGAAACGGCCTGCACCTCGCCGGGGCTGGCGTTTATGGCGGCGCAGTCAAAAGCGCCGATTGTGCCGGTATTTATTTGCCGGAAATCCGAGGGCGGCTTTAAGCTGAAAATCCACCCGCTAATTGAGCCGCCGGAAGACCGGTCGCCGGAGGCCATTCACGCCGCAACAGTTGCTTACAATAAAGTAATTGAAAACGCGGTTCGGGAAGCGCCGGAACAGTGGATCTGGATGCACCGCCGCTGGAAAACCCGCCCGGCAGGCGGGCAGGGAAAAGAACGGTTTAAAACGTAGGACGGCGCGGACGGAAGGGGGAGGGGTATGGATTTGGTTCACGGGTTGGTTTTTATTTGCTGTTTCCTGATCGGCCTTTGTGCCGTGGAGCACTATTTCAGGAACTCGAGATTGCCGTACGTCTGCTGGATCGTCGTGTTCGGGTTGTTTTACGGGGTGTTTGCCGACCGTCTTTGTCCGGGACTTCCGGCTATAAAACTGAGTCCGGATGTGATCCTTTACGTTTTCCTCCCGGTTCTGATTTTCGACTCCTCCCGGAATCTCAGCCTGCACATGGCAAAAGAGGAGGGTGTTCCTGCCGCTGTGCTGGCAAGCCTGGGGATTGTGGTGAGTATGTTTGTGATGGCGGTTCCGATCTATTGCTTCACAAAACTGCCTTGGATTCATTCCCTTTTTTTCGCCGCGATCATGTCTGCGACGGATCCGGTTGCGGTTACCGCGATTTTTAAACAGTTTCCGATTCCCGGGAAACTCAAATCCCTGCTCGAAGGCGAATCGCTGCTGAATGACGGAACCACGGTGATCCTGTTTGCACTGCTGAGTGAGCATATTTTTGACGGGAAACCGCTCAGTTTTTCCGGGGCGCTGCTTTTTTTCGGGGTGTCGGTTGGCGGGGCGGTTATTCTCGGTTTAATCGGCGGCTTTGCCGGTTCTCTGCTGCTGCGCAGATGGCGCGCGCTGAAGGATCATTTTATTGCCCCGCTGCTGCCGCTGATTGTTGTTTATCTGGTTTTCTGTGCGGCTCAGGCCGGTTTCGATATTTCGGGGGTCATTGCCGCGATGTCCGCGACAATCTTTATGCGAATCTCGTTACTTCGCTCGCCGGGCGTTCGGGAACTGGAAAATAAGGATCGGCAGTATTTTCGAAGTATCTGGGAATTTCTGGGTGAACTGGCCAACGCGGTGCTCTTTTTTATTCTCGGAGCTGAAATCGGGGCAAATATCGGCGGAATCAGTCTAAAAATTATGACGGTGGTAATTGTGGCGCTGCTGCTCTCCCGCTGTGCGGTGGTTTACGGTTTCGGCGCGGTTTTCAGGCTGTTCCGCATCAGAATCCCGATTGCCTGGCAGCACGTGCTTAATTTGGGCGGACTGAAGGGAGCGCTGTCTGTGGCGCTGATCCTGATGATTCCCCCGACGTATATTTACCGGGGGGAGTTTCTTGCCGCGGCGCTTGCGTTGGCGCTGTTTACGATGGTCGGGAATTCACTGGCGATGCGTGCATACCTAAAAAAAGCCGACCTATCTTGATAGGCCGGCTGAAGGATGGGGGTACCCTTCGTTTTGGAATTTGTTTATCGTTCCGTCAGATTCAGTTTTTTGCCGGAATCGACCCATTGCTGCAGGATAATCTTGCAGTATTTACTGACCGATAAATGCATGGATTCAGCACGGGATGTAAGATCATCCGCCATTTTTGCATTCATATTAATTCCAATGGTCTTGGTTCCTTTTCCGATAGGATTAGTGGCCATAATCTCTCCTCCTGTTCATTAATAGGGCGCAAGCTTATGCGGTAATTAAAATCTTTTCAAATAAAATTATTCATTTGTTTGATGGTTAGACAGTTGATCAGTAATGCGCGGTTTCAAGGGGGTAATTCCGTGTTTTGCGAATCCGTTATTGAAATCCATTCTAAATTGGGTCGATGAAATGAACGGAGTTGCAGAAGCGGTTCGCTTTGTTAAGGTGCCCGCTTTGTTCATTCATTGAGAGCAACGAGGGTGTTATAACATGTTAAGCGAATTTCTCGTGATCACGGTGGGGGCGATTCTGGTGAATAACTTCGTTTTATCGAAGTTTCTGGGAATCTGTCCGTTTTTAGGGGTTTCCAAAAAGCTGGATACGGCACTGGGTATGTCGGGGGCGGTTGTTTTTGTGATGACGCTGGCCTCGCTGGTCAGTTCACTGATCAATTCCTTTCTGCTGGTTCCGATGAAACTGGAATTTCTGCAGACGCTGGTTTTCATTGTTGTGATTGCGTCGCTGGTGCAGCTGGTTGAAATCATACTGCAGAAACTGAGCGCAAAACTTTATGACAGTCTCGGGATTTTTCTGCCGCTCATCACCACCAACTGCGCGGTACTCGGCTGCGTAGTGCTGAATGCGAAATCCGCGCCGGATTCCATTCAGTCAACCTGGTACGGTGCGACGATTTACGGTTTCTGTTCTGCGGTCGGTTTTTCGCTTGCGCTGGTTCTGTTTTCCAGCCTTCGTGAAAAGCTGGATTTAGCCAATGTGCCGAAAGCGTTTGAAGGCACCGCAATTTCACTGGTCACGGCCGGTATTCTCGCCATGGCGTTTTTGGGCTTTTCGGGACTTGTATAGTGATTGTTGATTTTAGATTGCCGAATGCCGATTTGCGGGTCTGCGACGCCTTTATTAAAGGGGTGTCGGCGCAGCCGTCCCGAAAATCAGAAATCAAAAATCGAAAATCGGAAATGGGGTTTTAATGAGTTTAGCTTTAATTGCCATTCTTTCTGTGGGCGTGATCGGTGTGCTGCTCGGTGTAATTATCGGGGTGGTGGCCAAAGTCTTCGCCGTTGAAATTGATGAACGCATCGAAAAAGTCGAAGAGCTGCTGCCGAGCGCCAATTGCGGCGGCTGCGGCTATGCCGGCTGTATGGATTTTGCAAAGGCGGTGGTCAGCGAAAAGGCGACGGTGGATCAGTGCCCGGTCTGCTCGCCGGACGACATTAAAAACATCGCCGAATATCTCGGCATCGTCGCCGAAGAAAAAGAAAAGATGGTTGCGGTGGTAAAATGCGGGGGAACGCATTCGGTCGCGGTCAGCGCAAAATATAACGGAGTCGCCGACTGCAAATCCGCAGTGCTCGTGGCCGCCGGCGGTAAAGGCTGCGCATTCGGCTGCCTCGGAATGGCCAGCTGTTCGCGCGCCTGCCCGTTTGATGCCATTGAAATGCGCGACGGTTTGGCGATTGTCCACGAAGCGCTCTGCGTCGGCTGCGGCAAATGTGTTGAAACCTGTCCGCGCAACCTGATCGATTTGGTTCCGGCAAAAGCCGAAGTACACGTATTCTGCAACTCGCCCGAAAAAGGCGCCGAAAAAATGAAGGTCTGCAAAGCCTCCTGTATCGGCTGCCGCAAATGCGTGAAAGCCGCCGAAGAGGGGCAGATGAAAGTGGAAGGCTTCCTCGTTTCCGTGAATTACGACAACCCGCCGCCGGCCGGTCTCGTCGAAGCGGCGGCCTGTCCGACCCAGTGTCTTAAAACCGCCAAAGCGCACGCCGCGCCTGTAGGGAGTGAAGCATGAGCAGTAAAGGTGCAGACAAGCATATAAAATTCTATGGCGGCGTCCATCCGGACGACGGCAAGCTGTTGAGCCGGGATTGCGCGGTGGTGGATGCGCCGCTGCTCGATAAATACACCGTTATTTTATCCCAGCACATCGGCGCACCCGCAAAGCTGCTGGTGAAAAAAGGCGACGAAGTCAAAAAAGGACAGCTGATTGCGGAAGCCGGCGGATTCGTCTCTTCCAACATTCATTCGCCGACCAGCGGCACCGTCACACAGGTCAAAGATAATCCCGGCCCCGTCGGCGGGAAAGTGCCCGCAGTTGAAATTACGGCGGACGGAAAAGATGAATGGGGCGAACTGATGCCCGTTATCGCCGACTGGAAAAACACCGATCCGGCAGTATTGAAAAAACGGGTTTCCGATGCCGGGATCGTCGGCATGGGCGGCGCGGCCTTCCCTGCGCACGTGAAACTTTCCCCGCCGGCGGAAAAACCGATCGATACGCTCATTTTGAACGGCGCGGAATGTGAACCCTATTTAACCGCCGACCACCGGCTGATGCTCGAAAACCCCGACGCGGTGATTGAAGGCACGCTGATGCTCGCCCGTATTCTGAAAGTGACCGATATTTATATCGGTATCGAAAACAATAAACCGGACGCGGTTGAACTGCTGAAAAAGAAAGCCGAAGGCACCGGAATTACCGTGAAAGGGCTGCGCGTCCGCTATCCGCAGGGCGCGGAAAAGCAGCTCATTTTTGCACTGACCGGACGGAAAGTTCCCGTCGGCGGACTGCCGATGGATGTCGGCTGTGTGGTGCAGAATGTCGGAACCGCCGCAGCGGTGTCGGCCGCCGTTAAAGAAGGCAAACCGCTGATCGACCGCATCACCACCGTGACGGGGAAACCGGTCGTAAATCCCGGCAACTGGCGTTTCAAATTGGGTACCCCCGTATTTAAAGCGCTCGAACTGGCGGGCGGCGTGAAATATGCCCCCGCCAAGCTGCTGCTCGGCGGCCCGATGATGGGCTTTTCCCAGCTCTCCCTCGATGTCACCGTGATGAAAAACACCTCGGGGATTCTTT
>QKFE01000263.1 GCA_003252225.1 Kiritimatiellales bacterium
GGCGGGGCGGATCGGGTTGACCGATTCAAGGGTACGGACGGAGGGGGAGCCAACGGCGACGATTTTTCCGCCCGCGCTTTTAGCCTTATGGATTTGTTCGGCGGCCGTTTCGGGAATTAAATAGCGCTCATAATGCATGTCGTGATCGGTGATGGTTTCGACCGAAACCGGGCGGAAGGTGCCGAGGCCGACGTGTAAAGTGAGCTCGGTTTTAAACACCCCCTGTTTTTCGAGGCCGGAAAGGATTTCGGGGGTAAAATGGAGCCCGGCGGTCGGCGCGGCAGCGGATCCCGGATTCTTCGCAAAAACGGTTTGGTATCGCTCTTTATCCTTTTCGACCTGCTCTTTCGTTTGTTCCTTTCGGGCAATATAGGGGGGCAGGGGGGGGACGCCTTCTTCGTCGAGGATTTCCATTAAAGGGCGGTCGGATTCAATTTTAAGCAGCGCTTCGCCCTGTTCACCGTCTTTGCGCATCGTGGCGTTTGCTTTTCCGGAACAGAGGCTGAAAGCTTCCCCCGGTTTCGGCCGGCGGGAGGTTTTCATCAGTACGTTCCATTCACCGGGTATTTTTTCCTCTAAAAGCAGCAGTTCCACTTTCCCTCCGGTCGGTTTGGTGCCGAAAATGCGGGCGGGAATGACCTTGGTGTTGTTGACCACGAGCAGATCGGGGGCATTTAAATAGTCGACGATATCGGTGATTTTCCGGTGATCAATCCGCCCTGTTTCGCGGTGCAGCACCATCATACGCGCGAGTTCGCGCCGTTCGGGCGGGTGCTGGGCGATCAGCTCCGGGGGTAGATCATAGTTGAACAGGTCGGTTTTCATTTGA
Source organism: Kiritimatiellales bacterium (assembly GCA_003252225.1). GTDB lineage: Bacteria > Verrucomicrobiota > Kiritimatiellia > Kiritimatiellales > Pontiellaceae > Pontiella. The sequence goes on from QKFE01000263.1 coordinate 830, forward strand.
TACGTTCCAAAGCCGCAGAACATTACGCAACCGGAGAGGGATTTAAAGATGATTTTCAAGGGGACTTCAGATCGGCGCGCGGCCTTTACCTTAATTGAGCTGATGGCGGTGATCGCGATTATCGGGATTCTTTTCACGCTGGTTTCCCCGCAAATCGGGCGGGCCCGGCTGCGCAGTAAACTGACCCAGCAGGCGCATCACGCGAAATCGATCGTCGAGGCGATTACGGCGAAAGAGTCGTCCAGCCGGTTTGCCACGGGTTGGCCGCAAAAGGATTCTTCGGCGGCGAATGAAACCGCCTATTACAACACATCGAACGATTTTCTGGCGGATCTGGTGGAAGACGGCTATCTGGATGTTGACTACTCCTTTTTTGCCGCGCCCGGAATGATTCCCGCCCGCGACCAAACCGAGTTCCGGCGGGGCGGCTCGGCGGTGAACGCCTGGTGCGTGGTGCTGGGCGTGAACGATACGACACCCGGCAATTTTCCGGTGGTTTTCCTCAAAAATATGACCGACATAAACTCTCTGTCATTCGACGAAACAGCGGTTCCTTTCGGTAAAAAGGGGTTCGCTTTTGCCACGAAAAACGGGGAAGCCGTGATTGTGGAAGAGGGCGATATTGAAAAGGATATCAATCTGAAGGCAATTTTTGACCGGAATGACCGCAGCGATATTGAGGTGCTCAAACCTTAGGCCAGAAATTGTTTTTCATGAAAACCTCCGTTGGGTATGTTCCGCGGAGATC
>QKFE01000245.1 GCA_003252225.1 Kiritimatiellales bacterium
CGAACTGCAAACGCCCCAAAACAGCACCCAAATTAAAACCCGTTTCATCCCGATCTCCATAATTGATTGAACCGAACCCGTCCAATGTACAAGATGTGCGTTTCAAATCAAATCCCCAGTACGCAATACCATGAAAGTTATCATCACAGAAAAACCGTCCGTCGCCCGCGATATTGCCGAAGTCCTCAAAATAACCGGCAAAAAAAGCGGCTATATTGAAGGCCGCGGCTGCGCCGTCACCTGGGCCTTCGGGCACCTCGTCACCCTGCTCGAACCCGGCGAATACAGCCCCGAACTGCGGCAATGGCGGCTCGATTCACTCCCCTTCATTCCGGACGAATTCAAACTCAAGCTGATCGAAAACCCCGGTGTTGCCGAACAGTTTGAAACCATCAGAAAACTCTGCACCGAAGCCGAAGAGATTGTATGCGCCACCGACGCCGGACGCGAAGGCGAACTGATTTTCCGCTACATTCTCTCCCTCTCCGGCTGCGAAGAAAAACCGATCCGCCGCCTTTGGCTGAGTTCGCTGACGCCCGAAGCCATTCAGGAGGCATTCAAAGATCTGAAGGACGGGCACACGTACGACAACCTCTACGCCGCCGCAAAATGCCGCTCCGAATCCGACTGGATCGTCGGGCTCAACGCCACCCGCTTTTTCACCGTCCGCCACGGCCGCCTTTCCGCCGGGGACGACCGGGTGCTTTGGAGTATCGGCCGCGTACAGACCCCCGTCCTCGCCATGATTGTCCAGCGCGACGACGAAATCCACCAGTTCCGCCCTCAGCCCTTTTGGGAACTGACGACGAAATACCGCGACGTGGTTTTTAAATTCACCGGCGACCGCTTTGACAAAGCCGAATCCGCGCAGGAACTGCTCACAAAAATCACCGGCCAGCCCTTCAAAATTACCGGCGTAACCGGCAAACAGAAAAAGGAACAGCCGCCGCAGCTTTTCGACCTCACCACCCTCCAGCGCGAAGTGAATAAAAGCGACGGACTTTCCGCCGCCGACACCCTCGCCGCCGCGCAAAACCTCTACGAATCCAAACTCGTCACCTACCCCCGCACCGACTCGCGCTACCTCAGCGAAGACATGAAACCGCGCATTCCGAAAATACTCGAACAGCTCAAAGCCGTCCGCCCCGAACAGATCGAACCGCTCGACCTACAGAAACTCCCGTTCACCAACCGGATTGTAGACAATAAAAAAGTGACCGACCACCACGCCATCATTCCAACCGGAATCACCCCCCGTACGCTCGGCCCCCACGAACAGATTGTTTACGACGCCGTCACCACCCAGTTCATCGCCGCCTTTTACCCCCTCTGCGTCAAAAAAATAACCACCGTTGACGGCGAATCCGCCGAAGTAAAATTTCAGGCCAAAGGCACGCAAATCATCAAACCCGGCTGGTCCGCCCTTTTCCCAAAAAAGAACGCAAAACGAAAAGATGACGATTCCGACGAAGAACAAGCCCTGCCCGAATTCAAAAAAGGCGAAACCGGCGAACACACCCCGACCGTACGCGAAGGCAAAACCAAGCCCCCGAAATATTTCAACGAAAACTCCCTGCTCGGCGCAATGGAAGCCGCCGGAAAATGGGTCGAAGACGACACCCTGCGCGAAGCCCTCAAAGAACGCGGAATCGGAACCCCCGCCACCCGCGCCGCCATCATCGAAACCCTCCTCCGCCGCAACTATATCCGCCGCGAAAAAAAGCAGATCCGCGCAACCGATATGGGCCGCTGTTTAATTGCCCTCATTCAGGATCCGCTTTTAAAATCGCCTGAAATGACCGGCGAATGGGAAGAGCAGCTCAAAAAGATTGAACGCGGCGAAGCCGAAGCCGCCGCATTTATGGCCGGAATCCACGAATACACCCGCAGCCTCATCGAAAGCAGCACCGCCAGAAAACTCGATACCGACGAATGGGGAAACTGCCCCTACTGCGGAAAAAAAATCATCAAAGGCAAAACCGCATACGGCTGCTCCGGATGGAAAGAAGGCTGCGCCTTCGTGCTCGAACCCGAATATAAAGGCCTGCATTTAACACCCAACCAGATTCAGGTTCTTTTACAAATGCACTTCCTCCCCTACTCCGTCACCCTCGAAAACCAGCCCCGGATGCTCATCTTCAGCAAACAGGGATTCATCATGGATATCGACCTCCCCTCCGCCGACCGCCAGCAATCCGGCAAACCCAACCCCCGCCCTGCCAAGAAAACGAAGAATTAATCTTTTTACCCCCCCTATCCAACAACAACTTCACCTAATACTTTACCAGACGGGCGGTTTCAGGGTCATATTTATAACCGTCAATGGTTCCAACAATCATCTTGTCTACAGCCTCTTTGATCAAGTGCAGCGGAACCAAAAACTACTCTCTCGGTTTAAAAGGCTTACCGAACCGATCGTTAATCTCGATATCAAGACGGGCCGATGAAAAAAACTTATGGAGTAGATTTTCAAGCTTGCCCGCATTCACATTGTAAAGTGCATACATTGCGACGACCTCCACTTCAGCAAGCAGATAGGTCGGTTGATTTACAGCATCTGCAATACGGGTTTTCACATCTCCGGTCGTAAAACCTATTTTATGAATAAGGTCTCGATTCTCCGCAATATAGGGTTGATCGGACTGGCTTCTCAGGACATAGATGAGTCCCGAAGCCTGATCGCCATCACAGACTCGATCTCCAAACAACGGCCCCAAATCAGAAGGGGGTGATACGCGTCTGGCAGCATCATCTTCCCACAAACGCTTTTGGAAAGACCGACGTAACATGCCACTTTCAGTTCCGTTGCCGAAAATGACTCGCAGGCGCATATCTTCCCGTCCCTCATCATCCCTGAATGGTTTACCCATACTTTCAATGTAAGCGGTTTGGCCATTCAGAATAAATAAGTCTCCGATTTTGATATCGGTTTTATTGTTGCATCTAACCGTCTGCATAAAACCAGACTTCAGTCCATCTTTGACCTGATCAAAAACAGGTTTGAAAGTCTCGAAATCCTCGCATTTCTCTCGACTTGCAATCTCTTCAGCAGCCCGAATTTCTTTTGTAGATCGCACATGCTTTAACTCCTGAATCGGACTCACTTTGTCATCAACGCCCAACGCCTCTAATAATTCATCATCGTTTAATTCCTCTGTAGTTTCAGCAACCGTAACTTTATCCGAACTCAGAATTCCCTGATTATCCATTGGCAACAAGAGATCTCTGCACTTTGCCTGAGCATTCAAACGATCCAACCGCACCGCATAGAGTCGCTCGAAAATATTATTATCTTCTCCATGCTGAGGCGCACGTCCATTTTCTGCCACGAAACGCTGAATCTCCTCAAACCCGGCTATGATGCGCTCCTGTTCAGCGGTATATTTTGAGGCTTTCTTAACATCAATCTCCACGCCGAGAGCATCGAGTAATGCATCATCCTCTTCGGTAAAATTTTTATTCTTCCGGGTCATTTTCCGCCTCCGCCCTTTTCTTCGCTAAAAAGGCAACCCCTTCCGCCATACGTTTTTCCCAAGGATCCGCTGAGGTAATGCTCGGCAAGCGCCCCCGCTCCGTTTTAAACTTCAACGCCCGCTTGGCTAAATCTCTGGCCTCGTCCATTGAGAGATTTATCTTTTTCGCAGCAATGATCGCTCTTAGTTCTCTCAGGCGCGATTCATTCATGGTTTTAGCCATAATCGCATAGGCTGCGCTGAACGGGTTAATGCGATCAATCAAATCAACATCCAGTTCCCGGACATCCATTGCAAATTTCCGCACTCCATCAATGAGTGCCGTATTTGGCATTTCCTCTGTATCGGAAGGATCGCCAAGCATATCAGTGAGCGCTTTCTTCGCCTGCTGGGTCAGATTCAGCGCTGCCACCGCATGCTGCCGCACCGCCTCCTGATCCTCGGCATCCAGTTCAGGATATTTTTCGCTGATAATTTTACCGATCCGCAACTGCGTAATCTCTTCCGGAACCAGCTCCTCATCAAAAATGCCTCGCTCAAGCGATTGCTTATCCTGAACCACCGCTGTGATCACTTCATTTAAGTCGTCTCTGCAAATCCGCCGGGCCTCTTGGCTTTTAGGCTCAACCAGTCCCTTGATTTCAATCTGCATTTCCCCTGTATCTTTATTGTACCCGGCATTGCACACGCCTTCTTTATAGCCGCCTTCGCCGTAGTCAAAACCCTCTTCCGGACCACTGCCCGGATTTTTGGGTTTGAAGTTAAAACGCGGAGCCAAAACCTGCTCCATCAACAGACTCGCCGCAATCGCTTTCAACGTATCATTAACCGCCTCCGCGACCATCAGCTCAGAAGCATCCGGCTCGGCAATCAGATTCGTAAACCGTGCCCTCGTTTTTCCGTCAGCATCACGGGTGGCCCGTCCGATAATCTGAACCACTTCGGTTAAGCTCGCCCGATAGCCCACCGTCAGCGCATGCTCGCACCAGATCCAGTCAAAGCCCTCCTTCGCCATGCCCAGTGCGATAATGATGTCCACATACTCCCGATCCGTTTTGATCCGGGGATTCCGCAGACTCTGCTGAATACGTGCCTGCTTATCGGGATCCACCAGATCCGCAATTTTCAGCGTTTTGCCGCTGATTGTTTTGACCAACTGGAATCCCGTCGCTGGATCTTCGCCCAGCCACTCGCCAAGTTCCCCGATAATATGCTCCACCTCTTTATGCTTATCCTTGGTGCTTTCCCGGGAATTTACATTTGGAATATGGATGATGGTTTTCTCGTCCGGATTCAGCACTTCCATGATTTCATCTGAGTAGGCCGCAGAATAAAAATAATAGCCGATATCAAGCGTTTTCAGATGCTCATACCCGTTCAGCTGCTCGTAATAGGTATAGGTCGATGTTTCAAACTTCGCCTCATCCTCCGGCATCAGCACCGGCACCGCATCCCCGCGGAAATACGACCCCGTCATCGCCACCACATGCACTTTGTTTCGGGCAATAAACTCCGCCAGATGAGCCCCCAGCTTGTTATCCGGATTGGCCGAAACATGATGGAACTCATCAATCGCCAGCAGGCAGTCATCAAACGCCTCAACACCGAATTCATCCGCCGCAAAGCGGAATGTTGCGTGGGTACAGACCAGCACTTGATCCGGCCCATTCAAAAAGGTACCGACCGACTTCACCTTTCCTTGTTCCGACGTCGGCGCATTGCACAGGTTCCATTTGGGTTCCACCTGCCAATCCGCCCAGAAACCGAATTGACTCAGCGGTTCATTGGCAAAGCTGGCTCCAATCGACTTTTCCGGCACAGCAATAATCGCCTTTTTCAGACCCTGATTATGCAGTTTATCGAGCGCAATAAACATCAGCGCCCGGCTCTTGCCCGACGCCGGCGGCGACTTGATGAGCAAATACTGCTCCCCGCGCTTTTCATACGCCCGCTCCTGCATCGCCCGCATACCCAGCTCGTTCGATCGCGTTGAAGCGCCGGTCCGTGCATAATTAACCGATACAGATGGAACTGATTTGGTTGCACTCATTTGTCATTCCCCTTGTCTTTCACCCGCTTCTCCAGCGCCTCAAGTTCTTTCAAATCCTCAACATCCGCAGCTTTTGCCTCCGCAACGCGCCGGTTTTCATCAAATTCCTCATAGCGGCGCTCCGCAACGCGTTTCATATCACTGTGGCTGACTCTGCCTGCACCTTCGAGCACGGCTCGACCATTGAATTCTAAAAGTCGATCCACATTATCCCGCCAGAAGTCGAGGGTAAGGTCTTGCTGCTGTTTTACCCGCAATTCCGCCTGTTCCAGGAAAATCACCACCAGACGATTCAGCGTATCCACCTCATCGGCCGTTAGATAGTTCTTTGCGACCACCACATCCTGCTTTCGAACCCGCGAACCGTTCCAATTCATCAGTGCCATATTCGGCTTTGTTGGATCAGCCCGTTCCACCACCAACTCCGCCGCCGTGTGGGCGGTTGCCGTACGCGCCGTTGCGCATCCGTCCAGCCGATCCAGCGGTCGCGGTCGGCCAAATGGTAGCTACCCGCGTTCCAGCTCAAAAGCGCCAGCCATTCGCCGTCGCATTCGACCACATAGCGGAGCTGTTCTCCGACAAGCGGCT
>QKFE01000351.1 GCA_003252225.1 Kiritimatiellales bacterium
GCTGTCCGAAATCAGCGATTCAAGGTGTTTGATATAGGCTTCCGCTCCCCCCGGCTGATACCCCGTTTTAGCGATCGCTTTGCCTTCGGGCGCCAGCAGAATTACGGTCGGATAGCCTTCGGCTTTAAATTTAGTGAAAAGCATTTCGTTCTGTTCGCACAGCTCTTTGCTCTGCCCGGATCTGTCGAGCGGGAAATCGGCCAGCATCAGCACCAGATTTTCATCCGCCCATTTTTTAAAGACCTCTTTCTGAAACACCTCTTTATCGAGCTTGATGCACCAGCCGCACCAGTCCGACCCGCTGAAATCAATCAGAATATACTTGTTCTCCGCCTTGGCCTTTTCTTTCACTTTTTCAAAATCAGTCAGCCAGCCTTCTGCGGCAAAAGCGCCGGTACTGATTGCCAAAACGGCCAATGTTGTCATCAGTTTTCTCATTGAGTCCTCCTGAGTGTATTCGGGTGCCGGGTTTGATTGTAATTAGGTTTACTGACAGCACAAACCCCGCTTTGTTCAGTGAAGGTACAAAAAAAACCGCCCCGAAAAAGGACGGCTTTTTGAGCTAATCAGGAAAATGATTAGTTAACGCCTACGGCGTTGAGGTCGGCAAATGCCTGCTTGACGCGGGCAACCAGACCTTCCTGACCTTTACGCAGCCAAACGCGCGGGTCATAGTATTTTTTGTTCGGCTTGTCTTCGCCTTCCGGGTTTCCAAGCTGACCCTGCAGGTAGCCTTCATTGGCTTTATAAAAGTTCAGTACACCTTCCCAGCACGCCCACTGCGTGTCGGTGTCGATGTTCATTTTGATCACGCCGTATCCAATCGATTCTTCGATCTCCTCCGGCGAAGAACCGGAACCGCCGTGGAATACAAAGTTCAGCGGCTGATCGCCGGTTCCGAACTTTTCTTTCACATAGGCCTGCGAATCGCGCAGAATGGTCGGGGTGAGTTTAACGTTGCCCGGTTTGTAAACGCCGTGCACATTGCCGAAAGAAGCGGCAATGGTGAAGTTCGGGCTGATGGCCGACAGCTTTTCGTACGAATACGCAACAGCCGCCGGTTGAGTATAGAGCATGGAATGATCCATATCGGAGTTGTCCACGCCGTCTTCTTCACCGCCGGTGCAGCCGAGTTCGATTTCGAGAGTCATGCCGATTTTGGACATGCGCTCGAGGTATTTGCAGCAGATCTCGATGTTTTCTTCGAGGGATTCCTCAGAGAGGTCGAGCATGTGCGAGGAGAAAAGCGGACGGCCTTCTTCCGCAAATTTCTTTTCGCCGGCGTCGAGCAGTCCGTCGATCCAGGGCAGCAGTTTTTTTGCGGCATGGTCGGTGTGCAGAATGACCGGAATACCGTATGCTTCAGCCATGATGTGAACATGGTTTGCACCGGAAATTGCGCCGAGAATGGCGGCCTGCTGACCTTCCATTTTCAGCCCTTTACCAGCCGTGAAACCTGCACCGCCGTTGGAGAACTGAATAATGACCGGAGACTTTACAGATGCAGCTGCTTCAAGCACACCGTTGATGGAGTCTGTTCCAACTACGTTTACGGCCGGCAGAGCGAATTTGTTTGCTTTAGCGATCTCGAATACTTTGGCTACGTCATCACCAAAAAGAACGCCGGGTTTTACAACGTCAAGAACCTTAGCTGACATGATATTTCCTTCCTGTTTTTAGGGTTGGATTCTTTCTTAAAAGCCAATGTTTTGGCAAAATTCGCGGGAACTATACCAGTAAATGAAAGCGGGTCAATCCCGACGGGGAGATTATATGAGCGAGTTCCGGCGAGTTCTGGGGAGAGGGGGCGCGGGGGAGAACCCGCTCCGTTGCGGAAGGAAGAAAACCGCCGACTCCCCCTTCGCCCGCTCCCTCACGCAAAACGGTTTTCAGCCAAACCTGCTATTTCGGCGGAAAATCAAAATGAGTTTCAAAGAGTTCAGCCAGCTTTCTGCCGAACTCCTCTTCATTGGGGCCAGTGACCTGAATCGTAATCTCCGCCCCTTTTTCCAGCCCGAGCATAATGCATTCGAGCGCGGATTTAAGGTTACACTGCCCGCTTTCAGCCGTTATCAGGATTTCACCTTCATAGGCGGAACCTTCTTTGACCAAAACAGCAGAAGGCCGGCAGTGAATGCCGGCCTCATTTTGAACAACTGCTTTTGTTTCAAACATTTTATTCAGCAGGAGCTTCGTTTATAAACCACTATTCCTGAACCGCATCGTGCTGGACTTCGCGACTTTTCGCTTCGGATTCAGCTTTAGCAGCTTTCCGGATCATGGTCTCATAAACGACTTTGTCGTTAACCGCATAAATATAGGGTTTGGCCACCACACCGGATGCTTTACGGTTTGCATCGCACTTTTCAACAGCCGCTTTAGCCGCTTCTTTCGTCGTGGGTTTACCGTAATCATATCCGAACGCATAGTCTCCGCCCGCATCGATCGCGATCACGAACACCTTATTATCGGGCTGCTTGTGATAATCCAGCAGATGGGCCTGCGCACCCTGCGGAATACGCGGCACATAAACACTGCTGGCACAACCCGCCATCAGGGCTAAAAGAGCAGACACACCCAAAATCTTTGCAAACACCTTCATAACACCTCCAATTGTAGGATTCGGGCACAATTTAGATTTTTAAATCCTGTTAGTCAACCTAGCAGAACAATGAAAAAACAATCGGGTTGACTCAAATTAAATGACACCGAAGCATCCTGCCGGGCACCGGCGGATTGGATTCGTTGACTCAAAAATAATGACACCATGAAAATGGGGGATGAAGACGATGAGTTGCGAATCACGGAACGAATACATCGCCGTGCAGAAACGGCGCTACAAAAAGGCGGGGAAAGCCTACAAAACCCGCCTGCTCGACGAGGTCTGCGAGGTGTGCGGCTACGACCGAAAGTACGCCACCAAGCTGCTGAACCGAACCCTGAAGGCCTCCGGCGGCAAACGCGGCCGCAGGGCGGATTATGGTTCGCCCGAGCTGGCCAGGGCGCTCAAGAGGCTGTGGCTGCGTTCCGGCCAGCTGTGCTCGAAGCGCCTGAAGCCCGCCTTGCCGCTGTGGCTGGAGCATTATGAGGAGCACTACGGGGAGCTTCCGGCCGAATGCCGCGGCAAGCTGCTAAGGATCAGCCCGGCCAGCATCGACCGAGTGCTCGGGCCCTTCAAGGCGCAGCAAAGGCGGAAGCGCAACGCCGGCACCAGGCCGGGCACCCTGCTCAAGAACCAGATCCCGATCCGCACCTCGAACGAGGACATCGACCGCCCCGGCTACCTGGAGGCCGACACCGTCGCCCACTGCGGCGGCTCCATGAGCGGGTCGTTCATCTGGTCGGTCACCTACACCGATATCCACAGCACGTGGACGGTCACGCGGGCCGTCTGGAACAAGGGCTATGAAGGCGTTCGGGATCAAACCCGGGATGTGGAAAAGACCCTTCCGTTCAAGATCCTCGGCTTCGACTGTGACAACGGCAGCGAGTTCCTCAACCACCACCTCGTGTGCTACTTCCTCAAGCGCAGGCAGCCCGTGCGCTTCACCCGTAGCCGTGCGTACCGCAAGAACGACAACGCCCATGTCGAACAGAAAAACTGGACGCACGTGCGCGAACTGCTCGGCTACGACCGTCTTGAAAACCCCGCCATGCTCAAGGAGCTCAATGCACTCTACCTCGACTGGGAAAAACTCAACAACTACTTCAAGCCCTCGTTCAAACTTAAGAGCAAGATCCGGGTCGGGAGCCGCTACGTGAAGAAATACGACCAGGCGAGCACACCGTTCGAGCGGCTCAAGGCCAGCGGCATCCTGACGGAAGAAGCGGAGGCCGCTCTACAGGCCGAATACGAATCGCTCGATCCGTTCGATCTGGACAACCGCATCCAGCGACGACTTCGAAAGATCGAGAAAATGAAGAAAACCGGCGGGCCCGCCGCAGTCGGGGAACCCGGGTTCCCCGACTGCCTCCGCTCCTTGACACCACCGCAAGCAACAGGTACCTATTGATGCAGTTCAACGAACCCAATCCGCTCCTGCTACGGTGTCATTTATTTTTGAGGCAATACGGCGACGCTTCGTCGGAGCCATTTCCGTAATACAGTGGCTCGGACAAAGCCTCGCCCTCCAATTGCTGGTAGAAAGTTTTCGGGGGTGGTATAAGACACAAAAAACCCTAAGTTGGGGTTCTTTGTGCCGTAAGCAGAGCGGGTGTAAAATCGTGAACGAAAAACAGAAAATGACCGAACAACGCGATTACAGCCCCGGCGAAGAGCTGGCGAATTCAATCACGCACGGCGTCGGGGCGGTGCTCGGGATTGCAGTGCTGGTGCTGCTCGTGGTTTTCGCGAGCCTGCACAATGGCGCGTGGGAAATTGTCAGTACGGCGATTTACGGAACCACCTTTATCCTGCTTTTTTTGAGTTCAACGCTGTACCACTCTTCGCGGCGGTCGCAGGTTCGGCGCGTGATGAAAATTATCGATCACTCCGCCATTTATCTGCTGATTGCCGGCACGTATACCCCGTTCACGCTCTGCCCGCTGCGCGGTTCGCTGGGCTGGGCGATGTTCGGGGCGATCTGGTTCTGCGCATTGGTCGGTATTTTTTTCAAGGCTTTTTTCACCGGGCGTTTTAAGGCGGTTTCGCTCGGCAGTTATCTGCTGATGGGCTGGTTCTGTGCGATCGCCGTGAAACCCCTTTACCGCGAGCTTTCAACATTGGGGTTTGTTTTTCTGATTGTCGGCGGGCTCTGCTACACGATCGGCGCGGTATTTTATGCCTGGAAATCGCTCAAATGGTCGCACGCCGTCTGGCATCTTTTTGTCCTCGCCGGGAGCATCTGCCACTTTTTCAGCATCCTTTTCGGGATTGCGATGTAAATTAAGATAAAAAGAAACAAGTGAGAGATTGCGCCCGCTTTTTCTTTCGGTTAGCCTGTTTCCCATCTTTACCAAGGGGAAAATATGGCTGGTGCATTCGATCCGCTGGATACCGAAAAGACGGTGATGAATCTGGAAAATTCGCTGGGCGATCTGCCGACGATGAAGCTGGACGATCAGTCGATCGGGAAAGTCGACCGCTATGAGCTGCTCGAAAAGCTGGGCGAAGGCGGATTCGGCGCGGTCTACGGCGCGCGCGATACGGAGGCGGGCATTCTGGTTGCGCTGAAATCGCTTCCGGCGGAAATCAGCTGCGATGCGGAGGAGATGGCCTCGATCCGTAAAAACTTTGCGCTCGTTTCAAAACTGAGCCATCCGCACATTGCCGGATTAAAACATCTTCATTTGGTGGAACGTCCCGACTTAAATGCCCAATCGGCATTGGGGGTGAAATCCGGCGATTATCTGGTGGTGATGGAATATGCGCCGGGGGCGACGCTGTTTGCGCTGCGGGAATCGGTTCCGGGGCAAAAGCTGCCGTTGGAGCAGGTGCTGGTATTGGCGGGGCAGATTGCGGATGCGCTGGATTATGCCCACGGCAAACGGGTGCTGCACCGGGATATCAAAGCCAAAAACGTAATGGTCAGTTTGGAACACGGCCCGGAAATCAAGGTGCTGGATTTTGGTTTGGCGGCGGAAATTCGTTCCAGTATGAGCCGCAAAAGCCGGGAACCGCTCAATTCAAAAAGCGGGTCGCCGAATTATATGGCCCCGGAACAGTGGAAAGGCACTGCGCAGAATGCCGCCACCGACCAGTATGCGCTGGCGGTTTTGGTGTACGAATTATTAAGCGGAGCGGTGCCGTTTAAGCCGGCATTCGACACCGGCAACTTTGAAATCATGCGCGGGGCGGTCTGCAACGAACCGGTTCCGGCGATAAAAACAGTGACCAAAAAACAGAGCGCGGTTTTACTGCGGGCGCTGGCGAAAAGCCCGGAGGAACGGTTCGGGTCGTGCGGCGACTTTGTCGCCGCACTGGCAGGGGGCAGGGTACGGGGAGCAGGGAACGGGTCGCCGCAAAGAGCGCAAAAAGGCGCGAAAAATGGAGGGCGGCGCTTTGTCGCCGCCGCAGTCGTGCTCGGGTTGGTTGCGATTGGCGGGTATTTCGGAATTAAGGTAGGGACGGTTCGACGAACCGTCCGCGCGCAGCAGGAACAGCTGGCGGC
>QKFE01000139.1 GCA_003252225.1 Kiritimatiellales bacterium
GCGCACCGCGATGTGGGACTATGTCGGCATCGTCCGCACCGAACGCCGCCTCGCCCGCGCCCGCGCCCGGATTCGGAATTTGCGGCAGGAAATCAAGCAGTATTACGGCGACTACCTCGTCACGTCCGATCTGCTCGAACTGCGCAATATTGCCGATGTTGCCGAACTGATTATCCGCTCGGCCGAAAAACGCAAAGAGAGCCGCGGCCTCCATTATATGGCCGACCACCCAAATCAGTCGGAAAACCCGGCCCACACCATTATTCACGATAAACCCGGCGGGCCGTTGACCTAAGCACCCTGTCTCTGAATACTGACAAACCTGCGGTGGATATCACCCCTTGCTTCGCTACGGGGTAACTACGAAGCTGGTACCCTACAGCTGAATAGAGGCAATTCTTTGTAGTGTTCCCGTCGCGGAGCAGAGGGAATATGACTTCCCCGACAAGCACGGACAGACTGGACGCGGAGCGAGGCCGCGCCTAACCCTGTCCTACTCTTCGGCTGGATCTTTTTTCGGTTCCGGTTTGGATTCGGGGCGGGGTTTTGTCGGTTCGGTAATCCGGATGGGAATGGCGGGCGCGGGATAGTGGGTTTCCTGCTGCCGCTGCTTGACTACGGCCACAGCGACCACACTGAGTTCATCGCCGACCTTCAGCGGTTCTTCGGCTTTGAGGGTAATTGAACCCCAAAGCTGTCCCGGCTCAAATAACCATTTGCCGTTTGCATCCTTCTTTTTACCTTTCCGGCCCAGCCAGCCTTCCACCACACTCAATCCGTCCGGCGGGGAATCAAGTTTCATCGGCGCGCCGCGGAATCCGTCCTGATGATCTCCGAGGAAACTGATCCGGCGTTCTTCGCCGAGCGGCAGGCCGATATAGCCTTTTCCGGAGAGCTGTGCTTCAAATGAAAGCAACGGCGGCTCGCTGACCGGTTTCATCACCAGTTCCTGAGCAGGAACTAAGTGGCGGTAGAGAAAGGCCTGCATCTGGTCGTCCATCGGGACGGCTTCGCGCGTGACGGTTTCGCCGCCGATTTCCGCGGTACCGATCATTTTCGGGGTGATCACATTGTCCGAAATTTGTTTCGGGGCGGTCACCGTTATACGGGTGAATTCGGCATTCGCGGCGATTTCGCCCTTACTCACTTTGAAGTCTTCGGGGAGATTTGCGGCGGTAATGGAAATGGGGCCGTCAAACCCTTCCGAGCGGACAGCGTGAATGGTGCAGACGGCCGTACCGCCGGGCGCAACGTGGAGGCCGGAGGGAACCATCCGCAATTTGAAATCCGGCTTTGCGGGGCTGACGCGGAGGCGGTAGCCATATTCATGACCTCCCTGAGCCTGCGCGTCTTCGATTTTTACGTAATAGGTTCCGTTGGAGGGGAGCGTCTGCATGAGATAGGAGTCGGCGTGATGGGTAACGAGTCCGGCCCCGAGGTGAAGGTGATCGGATGTTTTGGCGTTGTAGTCATCATTCCGGGCCGGCTTTTCAAGCCCGGGCCCGGAAAGCGACACCACCGAATCCACAGGCGAATTCAACCGACGGGCGATGACTTCGATGCTCACGTTATCCCCGGCGGAACCTTCGAAACTGAAGATATCGCGGTCGCCCGGCTGCTGAATCCGGCCGTTAACGATTACGGGCAGTTGAATCTGTTCGGCTTCGGCGGATGAATTATTCGGTTCCTTTTCAAATTCTTCGGGCAGATCGGCGATGGCAAAAGGCATTTGGTTTGAACGGTATTCCCCTTTTTTTACGGAAATATGGCGAAGATCGTCGCCGCTTTCGGGGAGTTTTCCGGAGAGCCGTTTTTTAGGAAGGTTTTTGCCGGTCAACGCAATATCGACATCTTCGCCCTGCCGCGCGCCGAGCGGGAAAATACTGGTGATGAACGGCAGTTCGCCGATGGCGATCCGGTAAATGAAATCCTCGCGGCCGCGGTAAATGGAGTCGCGGATGGAGAGGGTGTAAACCCCGTTATCGGGAACCTCGAAAAAGAGCACCGGATCGGGGTGAAATTTATAGTCGTCCTGATAAGCGACTTCTTTTCCCTCTTCGTCGTAAATGGCGGCGACGGCCTGGAACCAGCCCGGCACGGCATCCGCCAAATAGGGGATAATCCGCCGCGCGCCGACGTCGATCACCAGCTGCTGCCCTTTCACACCCTGAAATTTGAAGTGGTCGATATCGCCCGGCATAATCTGCCCGTTAATAATGGAAGGCACCGGAACCGTCTGCAAATCCGGCGCCATATGGTCATCGTTAGGCTCCTCTTCACGAATCTCGTCGAGGCTGCCGACCTCGAAATAGATGGGATTGGAAAGGCCGCCGGGAGTGTCAACCCGCAGTTCCCGTTCACCCGGTTCCGCTTTCGGGTCGATGACGACTTTGACGCGCAGGCGGTCCTGAATCTGCGGATTGAACTGTTCTTTGGTGTTTTCCCGCAAATAGCGCTGAACCCGCCGCTGTTCCATCGGGTCGATATCGTCCGGCAGTTCGGCCAGCATCAGCTGGCGGTTGATTTCCTCAATCTGCCGTTCGGTTTTTTCCTTCTCTTCGCCCTCTTTATCTTCGAGCGATCCGGTCAGATTCCGCCGTCGGTTGTAAAACTGCTGATACTGATCGGGGTCATATTTAACGGTGTGTTTTTTAATCACCACTTCAACCCCGCCGCCGGTCACGAAAACATTGGTGGCGCCTTCGAGATATTGCCCGCCGATAACCGCTTCAAAACTCGAACCCGGTGCACCGCCCGCCGGAAAAATAAACCCGATATGCGCCGCGTTTTCCGCCAAAGCGCAGCCGCAGGCGAACACCGCAAAGAATGCACTCAACCGTTTCATGACATAATTTCCCGCAGCCGTCCGCCGATGGTGACCCCGTCTTCTTCGGTGGGGCTGACGCGGACGTCGATCCCCTGCGGATGGGGCAGTTTTGCGGCGGTATCGATACCGAGCTGTTCATAAATACTGCCGATCAGATCCCACGGATAAACCGGGCGGTCGGAAACTTCCTCGCCTTTCGCGTCGGTTGCGCCGATGACCTGCCCGCCTTTAAAACCGCCGCCGGCGACAACATGGCTGAAACATTTGCCGTAATGGCTGCGGCCGCCGTTCCACGGGGCTTCGTGCTGTATTTTGGGTCCGCGCCCGAACTCCCCGCCGCACCAGACGATGGTGGAATCGAGCAGTCCGCGCTGATGCAGGTCATCGAGCAGCGTCGCAAAACCGCGGTCAAATTCCGGCAGCCGGGTTTTCATCACGTCGAAATGCTTTTTATGCGAATCCCAGTTGGGATTGGGGTTGTAATTGATGGTGACATATTTCACCCCGTTTTCGATCAGCCGGCGGGCAATCAGGCAGGATGCGCCGAAATCGTTCCGGCCATAACGGGTTCGCAGTTCGGCATTTTCACTTTTCACATCGAACACCTTCCCGGCATCGCCGAGAATCAGTTCATAGGCCTGCTCTTTGCAAAGCCCCATTTGATCGATCTGCGGATTGCCCTGCATCTGCTTCCCGTATGTATCGAGCGCGTTCAGCAGTTCGCGGCGGTCGCGCTGGCGCGATTCGGTGATCCCCGGCTGAATAATCCCTTCAACGGTAAATTCATTGGCGCTGGGTTTTCCGCCGGTTGCAAACGGTTTATAGCGAAGCCCCATAAAACCGGATTCCGAAAAACGCCCCTGCGGTTTGGTCAGCACAATATACGGCGGAAGCAGCCCTTCATATCCGGCATCCAGACCCATAAAGCGCGAAACCACCGCGCCGACGCACGGATACACATCGCCCGTTCCCGCCGGCCGGCCGGTCTGGGTGACATACGAAGCCGTTTCGTGCCCGTTAATCCCGTGCGTCATGCTGCGGATAATGGCATATTTATCCGCCTGTTTCGCGAGCTGCGGCAGCATCTGGCAGATACGGATGCCGGAAACATTCGTTTCAATCGGCTGGGTGTACGGCCCGCAATAATCCGCGCCCGCATCGGGTTTCGGATCAAACGTGTCGAGATGCGCCGGCCCGCCCCACATCCAGATCTGAATCACAGCCTTCGCCTTTGCATCGGCCGAAACCGCCCCGGACTGTAGCGGGGAACCGAGCACCAGTCCGCCGGCACCGGCGGCAGTGAGCTTGAGCAGTTCGCGGCGGCTCACTTCGATTGAACAGCGTTTCGCATTTTTCATGGCGACTCTCCTTCAGCGTTAATGCTTAAAAATAAATTCCTTTGTATTTACCAGCGCCCAGACCAGATCAACTGAAGAATCCCATCGACTCAGCCCACTCTCATTTATATAGCCCATTGCTGCCGCGGATTCTTCGTCGGTCGGGTAGCGGGAAAGAATGGTGAGGTACATGTCTTCAACCGCCTCTTCCGGGGGGAGCCACTCTTCCTTCGGTTTTCCCTTTTCTCCGCTCTTTTTATAGTGAAGGCCGAGCAGCTGGCGATTACTGCTGATTTTCTGCTGAATGTGCGTTGAATTCAGCAGGTGCAGCTTCTGCGCGGCGGAGGGGTTATTGTTCCGTTCAGATTCATAGCCGGTATCCCGCGGCGGCCGCCCGAAAAGTTCGAGAAACGGGCTGGTGATGCTGCCATCGGCCAAAGCAATCGAGCGCTGTTTTTCGGGGATAAACGTGAACGGTTCGGGAATGGCGCTGGAATAGGATTCCGTCGTTTTGGTGAGCTGGCAGATCGCGTCGATTAAAACCTCGGCATCCAGCCGGCGCACATAATAACGCGAGAAATTGACCTCATCCGCCGCATTCTTTTCATTGTGAACCGATGAAAGCTGATACACCCGGGAATTCAGGATGATCCGGTAAATATGCCGCAGATCGTATTTGCTGTTCACCAGTTCCTGCGCCAGAAAATCGAGCAGCGCCTGATTTTGCGGCGGATTGTCCGGGCGGATATCATCGGGTTCGTGCACAATTCCGCGCCCCAAAAGCCAGTACCAGATTCGGTTCACAATATTGTGCGAAAACACGTTGCTGCCGATCAGCCACCCGGCAAAATCTCCCCGCGGATCCCGGTCATTTGAAAGCACGACGCTTTCGCCGTTCGGCAGTTTCGCCGCAACCGGCTGTTTGGTTTCGGGATGCAGAAATTCCTTCGTCGGGTCAAAATAGACGATCTCCTCTTTCCACTCCGCCGTACCTTTATAATTCACATTCCCGAAAAACGCCGCCATACCCAGCACCTTTTCGCGCTCCCAGCCATCCGTCCGCATTCCCATGAACGTGAGGGCCACAATCCGCGCGATTTCTTCGGGCTCGCGGTTCGGCATCGCGCGGTAAAAATTGACGGGCGCGACGCGGAAATTACTGCCGCTCGAAGTGAGCAGTGCCCGCGAAAATTCGTCATACGGCATATTCTGATAAATCGCGTTGCGCACCCAGCGGTGATAGGCCTGCACCGCATTCGGCCATAACTTGCTTGGAAACTCCGCCTTAACGCGCAGCAGGTCGCACCATTTCAAGGACCAGTAATCAGCAAACTCGTCGCGCTCAAACAGCTCTTCAATCAACTGCTCGCGCTTGTTTGCCGCCGATTTTTTCAAAAATGCTTCAGCCTCCTTTTTCGTCGGAAGCGTCCCGAGCATATCGAGGTAAACCCGCCGCAAAAAAACTTCATCCGAACACAGCTCAGAAGGCGGAATGCCCAGCGAATCGAGCTTTGAAAAAACCAGCCGATCCACTTTCAGGCTCTCTTTCGGCGCGGAAAGAACAGACGGGACAATTACGACCGCAATCGCCCAAACCAGAAAACCTCGAACAGCTGTCTTCATAAACAAAACCCTTCCAGGATAAATAAACGGCGCTTTTGCTCATTAATTGTACGGAAACTTACGGTTTCGGATACCGGCTATTCGTCTAGTTCCGGCTATACACCAAATATGCCCCGCATTAAACCAAACAGGCATCGAGTAGCCGAGGGAGGTTGCCCTCCCTAAGCTCTCCCACCACCGGGCATACGGTTCCGTACCACGGCGGTTCCGAATGATCATGCTGTTCTGTTTCCCAGTAACGTTTCAAGCAGATTCACCAGTCCGAGACCGTCGAAAT
>QKFE01000024.1 GCA_003252225.1 Kiritimatiellales bacterium
TGACGCCGAGCACTTTTTCGACGGCTATAAAGACAGCCCGGAGTATGCCCTCCAAACGCTCGAAGCAGCGGTTAAAGGCGGGGCCGATATTCTGATTCTTTGCGATACCAACGGCGGAACGCTGCCGCACGAGGTGTATGAGGCGACAAAACTGGTTCGCGGGAAGTTTGACATCGCAGTCGGAATCCATTCGCACAACGATTCCGAAACGGCGGTCGCCAATGCGATGGAAGCGGTTCGCGCCGGTGCCGTGCAGGTGCAGGGGACAATCAACGGTTTCGGCGAACGCTGCGGGAACTGCAATCTGGTGTCCGTGATCGCTAACCTGAATTTAAAAACCGACAAAACCTGTCTGGCTGATCCGGATCAGCTGAAAAACCTGAAACAGATTTCAAAATTTGTGAATGAGCAGGTCAATCTGCGCGATAATCAGCGGGCTGCGTTTGTCGGCGACAGCGCCTTTGCGCATAAAGCCGGAATGCATGTTGACGGTATCCGCAAGGTTTCTCAGAGTTTTGAGCATGTTCCGCCGGCATCGGTCGGAAATGAACGCCGTATTCTGATTTCGGAGCTCTCCGGTGCGAGCAATGTGATGGATAAGCTGATCGAAATGGGGCTTGATAACATTGACCGGAAATCGCCGGAAGTGCGCGAAATTCTCCAGACCATGGAAAAGATGGAGAAGGAAGGTTATGTTTACGAAGCGGCCGATGCCTCCTTTAAAATGCTCATCAAAAAGGTACTGAAAGAACACAAGAGTTTCTTTGAACTCGAAGGCTTCCGCGTGATCGTTGAGAAGCGGAGCAAGAGTGAGCCGTGCGTTTCCGAGGCGACGCTGAAGCTGAATGTAAACGGTGAGAAAGCCTTTACCGTCGGCGACGGCGACGGGCCGGTCGATGCGCTCAATATGGCCCTGCGCCGCGCGCTTGCAACATTCTACCCGAGCATCAGCGATGTGCAGCTGGCTGATTACCGCGTGAGTATTCTCGACCCGGAAGAAGCGACCGCCGCGAAAACGCGCGTAGTAATCGAATCGACTGACGGCGAAAACACATGGGGCACTGTCGGCGTTTCGGAAAATATCATCGAAGCTTCGTGGGAGGCCCTCGTTGACGGCGTGGAATACAAGCTGTTCCTGAACGAGGAGGAGTGATGCCTACCGTTAGCCGGTTTTATGGAATCATTATCTATTTTTACTGGCAGGAACATGCTCCGCCGCATTTTCACGCTAAATATAACGGGCAGGAAATCAGTGTCGAAATAATGACGGGAAAAGTGGTTGGTGCTTTTCCGAAGCGAGCGTTAAATCTGGTTGAAACATGGAGGAATCTCCACGTTGATGAATTAATGACCGACTGGAAAAAAGCAGAAGAAAGAAAGGCACTGGATCCGATTGATCCTTTGGATTAATGATGTTTCTTCATGTGACAAAAGCTGAATATATCGGGGGTTACGGCCTGCGCTTGGCCTTCAATAACGGCGAGTCCGGCGATGTTGATCTGGAACAGGAGCTTTACGGGGAAATGTTCGCCCCTTTACTGGATTTGGAACAGTTTAAAAACTTCCGGGTCGATGAGGAAATCGAAACTGTAGTGTGGGGAAACGGCGCTGATTTTTCCCCTGAGTTTTTTTATGAAAAGATGAAGACCCAGAATTTGAAGGTGGCCGAAGAACCGCCGGAATATGGCGGGAAATAAAAATAACCCGGAATATGCAGTACGCATTTTTTTACTAATTACGGATTACGAATTATGAGTGAGTTAGCAAAGCAATACGACCCGAAGCAGGTTGAAGAAAAATGGTATGCGAAGTGGATGGAAGAGGGACGTTTTCATAATGAAAGCGCGAACGGAGGCGAACCGTTTTGCATCGTTATTCCGCCGCCGAACGTGACCGGTATTCTCCACATGGGCCATGCGCTCAATAATAATATTCAGGATGTGCTGACCCGTGTTGCCCGTATGCAGGGCAAAAATACCGTCTGGGTTCCGGGAACCGATCATGCCGGTATTGCAACGCAGAATGTGGTTGAACGCCAACTCGCCAAAGAGGGTAAAAAGCGCGATGACCTCGGCCGTGAAAAATTCCTCGAACGCGTTTGGGAGTGGAAGCACGAATACGGTTCAACCATCACCAACCAGCTGAAAAAACTCGGCGCGTCGTGCGACTGGGATCGCGAACGTTTTACGATGGACGAAGGCTTAAGCGATGCCGTGCTTGAAATCTTCTGCCGCCTTTACAATAAGGGGCTGATCTATCGCGGCAACCGAATTATTAACTGGTGTCCGCGCTGCGAAACGGCGCTGTCCGACGAAGAGAGCGAACACATTGAAGTTGAAGGCGCGCTTTATCATTTGAAATATGCCGTTAAAGGAAAGAAGCAGAAGATTGTGGTGGCAACCACCCGTCCGGAAACCATGCTGGGCGATACGGCGGTTGCGGTTAATCCGCGCGACGAACGGTATAAAGACCTGATCGGTGAAATGGTGGTGCTGCCGATTTTGAACCGCGAAATTCCGATCATTGCCGACGACTATGTCGATCCGGAATTCGGAACCGGTTTGGTGAAAGTTACGCCGGCGCACGACCCGAACGATTTTGAAATGGGGCTGCGCCACGACCTGCCGCAGATCAACGTGATGACCGATACCGGCATTATGAATGAAAATGCCGGGCCATACGAAGGGCTGGATCGTTTCGAGTGCCGCAAGCAGCTGATGGAGGATCTGAAATCGGGCGGACTGGTTGAAAAAGTGGATAAGCACATTCATGCCGTCGGCCACTGTTACCGCTGCGACACGGTTGTTGAGCCGCGCCTTTCACCTCAGTGGTTTGTAAAGATGAAGTCGCTGGCGCGCCCGGCGATTGAAGCGGTGAACGACGGCCGTATTAAGTTTGTGCCGGAACGCTGGAACAACACCTATATGAACTGGATGGAAAACATCCGCGACTGGTGCATCTCGCGACAAATCTGGTGGGGGCACCGTATTCCGGTTTTCTACTGCGCCGACTGCAATCATGAATGGGTTTCCAAAACCGAGCCGGAAAAATGCCCGGTCTGTTCAACCGGTAATTTCCGGCAGGATGAAGACGTGCTTGATACCTGGTTTTCATCGTGGCTCTGGCCGTTCAGCGTTTTCGGCTGGCCGAATGAAAATGATGACCTGAAATTTTACTATCCGACCAACACGCTCGTCACCGGCAACGAGATCATCTTTTTCTGGGTGGCCCGCATGATTATGTCCGGCATGGAAGTGCTCGGCGATATTCCGTTCGACACGGTTTATATTCACGGAACGGTTCGCGATGATCAGGGCCGTAAAATGTCGAAGTCGCTGGGCAACTCCATCGACCCGCTCGACATTATCGAAAAATACAGCTCCGATGCGCTGCGCTTTTCGCTGCTGATGATCACAGCAACCGGACAAGACGTTTACATCAACGACGAAAAGTTTGAGATCGGTCGGAACTTCGGCACCAAAATCTGGAACGCCGCCCGTTTTATGGAGATGCATTCCGAGGGTTTTGATGTAACCGATCTGGTATTTAATGAATCCGACCTGACGCCCGACGATCAGCATCTGCTCGCAAAACTGAACGATGCGATCGCGGCGGTGAACGACAACCTCGGTCGGTACCGTTTCAACGATGCCACGCTGGCTTTGTATGATTTCTTCTGGCACAGCTACTGCGACTGGTATCTCGAATATGCCAAGCCGCTACTTTACAAAGGAACCGAAGAGCAGAAAAAGCACACCTTGCAGGTGATGCACTTTGCTTTCTCTACCGCACTGCGTCTGCTTCATCCGTTCATGCCGTTCCAAACCGAAGAGCTGTGGGAAGGCATGGGATATAACCATGAATCTGAATCCATCATGATTGCCCCGTGGCCGGAAGGTACCGTGGTTTCGGGGATCGATTCGTCGATCGTGAAATATGTTGACGGGAAACACGATCTCATCCGTATCGGCCGCATCCTGCGCGCGGAATACAACCTCGCCAACAAACAGGAGGCGAAGTTCTGTGTCCGCGCGTCCAACGGTGCAGTCGCTGCACAAATCGAAGCCGACCTTGATTCAATTATGGCAGCTCTGAAGGCCAGTGAAATTGATGTCGCGGTTGATTTCGTTCCGTCGGGCGCGATGCCGAGCGGTATCAGTACACTGGGCACGGTTTATATGTCCATCGAAGGACTGGTCGATGTCGATGCCGAGATTGAAAAGCTCACCAAAGAACTCAGTGAGGTAAACGGGTTCCTTGTCGGCGTGAAAAAGAAACTCGAAAACCCGAACTTTGTGGATAAGGCGCCGAAGGATGTCGTCGATGTTCAGCGCAAGCGGCAGGACGAGCTCATCGAAAAGAGCGAAAAACTCCGGAAGATGATCGATATGCTGAAGGGTTAAGGAGGTCTGGGTATGGCGCTTGAGCTTGAAAGTCTGAAAAAAGCAATCGGTGCTTTGGAGCGCTCGTTGCGCGTTGTGGCGGAGCAGTCGGGCGGAGATGCCGATTTGCTTGAAACCCTGCGAGCTGGAGTGGTGCAGAACTTTGAAGTGGCCTATGAACAGACTTGGAAAATGATGAAACGCTGGCTGGAGGTGAATGGCAGTCCGCTTGAAGTGGATGGAGTTACCCGTCGCCAGTTGTTTCGTCTATGCCATGAAAACCGTCTGATTGATGATGTGGATAAATGGATGAACTTTCATCGGTCGAGAAACGAAACGTCCCATACCTATAATCAGGAAACGGCGAAAGATGTTTTCAATGTTGCCGAGGACTTCCTTCCTGTTGCAGCGGACGTTCTTGCGAGGATTTCTTCCCGCAATGATTGATCTTCCGTCAGGCCAGTTGCTTCTGGTGAAAAAGATCCTTTCGGAGCGGGTGCCTCGGTGTGAGGTGCGGGCGTTCGGTTCCCGGATAACACGGAATGCAAAGGCGTGGTCGGATCTGGATCTTGCTGTGGTTGGTTCTGAAAAACTGGATGCACACCTTCTTTATGATCTCAGGGAGGCGTTTGAAGAGTCCGATCTGCCGGTTCGTGTTGATGTGCTGGACTGGTATGCGATATCGCCGGAGTTTCAGGCGGTCATCGGTGAAAAGTATGAAGTGATTCAGTCGGGCGCGTTTTGAGTTCTACCGGACTTCTCCCGGTTGTCAGACGGGCCGTGGAGTTCTGTTCCCTGCGGCTTTTTCTGTCTTTTCGGTATGCCGGAAACCCCATTAGATTTTTTTAGGTTAAAGGAATTGTCATTTTCCGGGGCAGAAACTATTTAAATCGCTTCGGCTCAGGATTTGAAGAGTGCACCTGTGTAGGAGTACGACAGTCCGGGCGTTTAATTACCTCATTCGAAGGAGTCCTGAATGAAGATGTATTCCGCTGCGGGAATTGCGGCAGTTATGCTTGTTTGCACCCTTTTACCGTTCGGCAGTTTTGCCGAAACTCCGTCACAGCTTTTCGGCGACATGGACACGGATGGCGATCAGCGCATTTCACAGGAAGAATTTGTCGGATATGGCGCCAAAACAAAGAAGGCCGCCGGAAAGCCGTTCAACGAAGCCGCCGCCAAAGAATCATTTGCCAATCGCGATGCCGATGGAGACGGATATCTTTCACAGGAAGAGATGTCTCAAAAAACGCCTGCGTCGGATAAGCAGAAGATGAGTCTCGAAGAGCAGAAGAAAAAGATTGGCGAAGCCAAGCAGAAGAAGGAGGACGAGGAAAAAAAGCGGAAAGCGGAAGAGGAGAAAAGGAAAGAGGAGCGCCGTCGCAAAGCGGAAGAGGCGAAAAAGGAAAAGCAGAAGAAAAACAAGGATGACGGCGGAGGCGGCAATAACGACGATTAGTCCGTTGTTTCCATTTTAATAACGTCTGCAAAAACGCGCGGGAGATCCGCGCGTTTTTTGTTGGTGCGCCCGGCAGGGCGCATCCACTTGAGGGTGAAAGTCCCTTACGCGCCCGACAGGGGGAGGCGTTAGCTGAACATCAACTGCGTAATCGCGAGGTTGCGTGGGGAGGAAGATGCAGGCAAAGCACTGGCCTGACGAACAG
>QKFE01000148.1 GCA_003252225.1 Kiritimatiellales bacterium
GGGGTTCCCCAGCGAATCGCTCAGGAAGCTATGCGACACAGTTCCGCCGAACTGACAAACGACATTTATACCGATCGGAATTTATTGGCCGTCGGTTCTGCAATCGATTCTTTGCCTTCTCTTTTAGGGGGAACAAAACAGGCACTAATTTCGGAAAAACAGGCACTAAAACAGGCACAAATTAAAGGAGAAAAAGACATGCAAAACGGAAATGACATTGAAGCCGTTAATGGCTTAAATCTCGAAAAAAGCCCGGAAACATTGGGTGAAAAAGAAACGGAGAGCCCTATTTTAGAAGCTCTTCGTATTCTGAAAGAATGGTGCACCGGAATGGAGTCGAACCATCACGCCATTGCTGGCACAAGAACCTGAATCTTGCGTGTCTACCAATTTCACCACCGGTGCGATGAAGGGCGAATTTATACGCATCCGCTTAATGCGAGTCAACGCCCGAAAGTTAAAAATTTTCCTGAACCGTTTTTGCGTTGAATTCAGCCGAAAAATGCCTGTCCGAGGGCGCGGACCGCCTTTTTTCGGTCGGTCTCTTTTACGGCGAACATCATGCTGATTTCGGAGGCGCCCTGATTGATCATTTCAATATTCACGCCGTGTTCCGCCAGAGCCTGTGTTGCTTTGGCCGCCATGCCGACGGCGTAGTGCATTCCCTCGCCCACAACCATCAGCAGCGCGAGGCCGTGTTCAACCATGACATTATCGGGGGTCAGCTCGCGGGTGATCCGATCGACGACGGTTTTTTCTTTTTCGTTTTTCAGTTCGGTGGATTTCAGAACGACCGACATATTATCGATCCCCGACGGGGTGTGTTCGAATGAAATTCCTTCGTCTTCGAGAATCTGAAGCAGGCGGCGACCGAAGCCGATCTCGCGGTTCATCATGTATTTATCGATGTAAATCGCGCAGAAGCCGTCGGCGCTTGAAATCCCGGCGACTTCGGTCTGCTCATATTTGCGTTCCGGCACAATCAGTGTTCCCGGCGCTTCGGGGCGGTTGGTGTTTTTAATGCAGATCGGAATATTTGCTTTCACGGCCGGAATAATGGCTTCGTCGTGAAACACGCCGAACCCGGCATAGGCAAGTTCGCGCATTTCGCGGAAGGTCATCAGTTCGATGGCCGGTGCGTTTTCGACGATGCGTGGATCCATTGCATAAACGGAGTCGACGTCGGTAAAGTTTTCGTAGACGTCGGCTTTCACGGCTGCGGCGAGGATGGCTCCGGTAATGTCGGAACCGCCGCGCGGGAAGGTGGCGACTTCGCCGGCTTTGGTGCATCCGAAAAAGCCGGGGAAAATGATGATTTCGGTTTCGTCTTTCAGAGCCGCCAGTTTTTCGAATGATTCGGGCAGTACTTCTGCGTTGCCGAATTCATCGGACAGCAGCATTCCGGCATCGCCGGGGTTGAGATATTTTGCCGGACAACCTTTTTTCGTGAACGCTTCGGCGATCACTTTGGCGCTATTGTCTTCGCCGGACGCCTTCATTGTGTCCATAAACTGGAGGTCATTTTTTCCGCGGGTTTCGATCCGTCCGCGCA
>QKFE01000325.1 GCA_003252225.1 Kiritimatiellales bacterium
AACGCGCCCAGATGATCGAGGTCGTCCTCGTGCAGAAGTATGGACAGCTGCCCCTCTGTATCGACCTTTGTTTTCGGCCGATGCAATCCTTTTCCACTGACGGGACGAGCCTGCGGGCCTGCATGCAGTCTGTTTTTCCATGGCTTATGTGTCTGCATAGCTCATCTCCTTTCAAAGCGGAGAGAATTAAACGCA
The DNA here is from genome assembly GCA_003252225.1 of Kiritimatiellales bacterium. Taxonomy (GTDB): domain Bacteria; phylum Verrucomicrobiota; class Kiritimatiellia; order Kiritimatiellales; family Pontiellaceae; genus Pontiella. The sequence continues at coordinate 196 of QKFE01000325.1, forward strand.
TTTAGAATGCCAATGAACCGCTGTTTTTCATTCGTTTTTATATGGCCTTGCATTCGGTGGAACGATCGGTATTTTCTGGGCCCTATGTATGTGTTTTATGCTTCGTTATTCAGACTGGCTGCGCCGAAGGATTTACACGTTCTCTAATTATGGATACGACTCATCAGATTGCAGAACTGTTCGGCCTTTCCTGCCGCTGCCCGTTCGGCGCGGCGACCGAGGGGTGCCCCGCAGCTTCACTGCGGGAACAGAGCCTTAAAGAGCGGTATGATACGATTCATAATTTTGCGCCGCATCATATTCGCCGGATTCTTGACCACCATTTTTCCTGTGCATCCCACCGCGAGAAAACCGGGTGAAACGCAAAACAGGGTGAATCGGCATTCTCGTTTAAAATTTCGGATTTCAAATTTCGGATTTCAGATTTCGGATTTCGGATTTCAAATTTCAGGTTTCAAATTTCAGGTTTCAGGTTTCAGGTTTCAGGTTTATCGGCACCCCCTCCCCGCGCCCCACCCCCCTTAGATTGCTTGAAGGCAGGCACCGCTTGTTTTCTGCCGGATGCTGTGCCTAAACTGACGTAATTGGCGCAATATACCTCAAGGGCAAAACAATATGAAAAGAAGAACACTATTTTTCACCGCGTTAATCGCGCTCTGTTTTTTTATCTCGGGATGCAGCCGTACGATTGATGATGTGGTGAAGTGGAAGGCTTCGGGCAACGTTCAAAAGCTGATCGGCGCGCTGAAGGATCCGAAACCGGAAGTACGGCTGGCCGCAACGCAGGCACTGGGCGAGCTGAAGGCGGAAGCGGCGGTCGATGCGCTCGGTATGCTTTTCACCGATTCGGACGAAGCGATTGTTTTCGCCTCTGTTGAAGCGATTGCGGCCATCGGCACACCCAATACGGTTACCCCGCTGATTGCCGCCCTCCAGCTGAAAGAGCCGAAAATCCGGCTGATGTCGGCGAATAAACTGGGGGAGATGAAGGCGTCCGCGGCGACGGAGGGGCTCGGCCATCTGCTGGATGATTCCGAAGCGGAAATCGCGCTGGCTGCGGCGGCGGCACTGGAAAATATCGGTGATAAAAGCGGAAGCGCCGCACTGGCTGCAAAACTGGAAACCGGAACGATTGAATTGAAACGGGCCTGCGCAAAAGCATTGGCAAAAACCGGCGGGGAAGATGCTGTGGCGGGATTGGCCGGTATTCTGGGGGATTCCGATGCGGAACTGCGGAAGCTGGCCGTTGAAGGGCTGGTCATTATCGGCGAAAGTTCTGTCCCGGTTGCGCTGAATGCGATGCGCAGTGAAAATATGGAAACCCGCCGCGGCGCGTTGGCCGTACTGAACGGTCT